>JAITTF010000167.1 GCA_031287215.1 Bacteroidales bacterium | reverse complement strand
CCTGTATGTAATTGCAACATCTGTTCATGAAAGCGGTTGGTTTTATCTTCTGCCAGATTATAATTTCGGGCAAATTCGACCTCTCGATAACTTTCAGTGGTGTAGAAATTCCGGTGTGCAAATTCGTAGTCTAAATTTGTTTTAAACCACCAATCAGACTCTTTTTCACTCTTATGAAGTTTGTTTTGTTGGGCAATACCTACTTTGACGGCAAAACCGACATTATCCCCATCATCCAATTCAGAAAAGGTATTTACATCATGATTAGAAATTGCTAATTCACTCTTTATCGAAAAGTGATCTGAAAATTTATAATCAGCGCTTATCATTGCCAATTCCACTAATTCAGGAGTTGCCAACAGCATCACCGGTTCGTAATTTCCTTGTGAAATGCCATTTTGCGGAGCTACCCACTCAAAGACACGTCCATTAGCAATAGTTTTCGATAAAATATAATTTCCTCTGTGGTAACCTGTCATAGAAAACCCCAAACGATATAACTGTACATTGCTGTTAGTACTATATTTATAAATCTGAAAGACTACCCCTAAAACAATTGTATCTATTTTTTCGTATAAAATTTCATTCGCATTAAAAGGCAAACTATCAGCCATTGGATAGAGAGCCTCCTCAATTTTGTCTCCTAATCGCGATAAAAAACGTTTTTGTTCGTTATCGAGTTCCGGTTGGATAGCGCGATTTTTCAGGTCTTGTTCATGAAAAAAATTGGCAGTTAATTTCAACTTTCCGTGCTTTTCGTGTTGCCATTCATTGAAAGTATATAACGTATAATGAGCATAATAGTTATTCCTATATTCAAATTCGATCATAAATCTTTTTTCGCTCGTAACTAATACCCTTGAAGTAAAAGTAACCTCTCCCAAATTGTAATCAATCACATAATCGTTCTCTTTGCCACGTACTAATAGTTTACCATCTAAATAAATTTTCTCCGTACCCGAAAGAATCACAATGTGTTGTTCGTTATTTTTTCCAGTCAATATATAAGGTCCTAATACGCCATTGATAACGTTAAATGTTTGTCGGACATAACTTCCTTTATTCACACCGCCACCTACTTCATTGATCAGCGTATTGTTGTTTTTAAGCGTTTGTTTAGAAAGAAAATTCATTCCCAACAATCTCTTATTGTTGATCATATAATACGATTTTCTCTCATTAATATCCAAATCACCGGCATCCAAGAAGTATTTATCTTTATAATTAATGCGGATAAAAATCTTATCAAAATCCTGAATTTGTCGGCTATTCCCTTCCGGCTGAATCGGGATATTACTATCCGTAATATTGGCACTAATTTCTAAACTATCGGTAAGATAACCTGTCAATTGTAAATTGAGGGTAGAATTAAGCACTAAATCCTGATTATTTCCCATCATAAATCCTCTTGAAATCAGACCATTAGCTTGCAGTTTAGACTCTTCTTGCATAAATTGGCGATATACATCTATCGGAATAACGTGAGGCTTGTAAGCGTTTGATTTAGACGAGATTTGTGAAAGTTCACGATGATGTTTATTAGCTGCAAAATTGAACATAAATACGCGATAACGACACGTAATAGTTCGTCCCAAGAGTGCATAATCATGGTTAATCAATAATTGTGATGTTAAATAATTGATGGAATAGTCTTGGCTCTCTAAACCTGACAAAGTAAATGTTTCCTGTAAGATGGAAAGTGTATCTAACTGAACTACAAACTGATTTCGTTCAATATCAAGCAAAGTAGAATCTAAGGTAATAGATTTTACCCTCATATTGGAGTAGTTTTGTCCATTTACAGGGATCCCAGTAAAGCATAGCAAAACAATACTGAGAAAAAAAAACCTAAAAACAGGGAGAGTTTCAGTTTGCATCATATTAAAATAGAATGCAAAAATAGTGAAAATTGGAATAATTTCAACTTTTCCTTATTTTATGATAATTGGAAGAGTCATACGATTGAAATAAGAGTATCTCCTGAATAGTTTTGATCATCATGATGAAGATTTTCAAATCTTTTTCTACAAACCACTTGATGGCATCCTCCTCTTGACGACAAGCAGCCGCAAAAAGTGCTAAAAATGTACAGTGATGATCGTCCAACCATTTGACCGCATTATACTCATTATCAATAGCATTACTTAAAATTCCAAACTCAGGGAAGCCATTATTGATGAGCCAATATACCGCATCAATATCGGACTGAATAGCATTGGAAAGGGCACTTAATTCGGCAAAACCATTTTCTAGCAAGAAATTGCTGTATTCTCTCTTGCCTTCTAGACTTTCGTAGAAAGCTATTAAAATTTTTATATCATAATCGGTTAAACAATGCATTATTGCTTTAAACTGACTGTTTTATTAAAAATCAGATGGCTATCTGTAGCATCTTTATCAATACAGAAATAACCGGTTCTCTCAAATTGATAATGAGTAATACCATTTTTGAGCGATAAAGAAGGTTCTACGTAAGCCTCAATCACTTTCAAGGAATCAGGATTCAAATGGGATAAAAACGTTTGGCCTTCTTCCACATTATCGGGATCTGAGACTGCAAAGAGACGGTCAAAAAGTCTAATTTTTGCAGTTTTAGCTTCTGAAATCGGCAACCAATGTATGGTAGCTTTGACTTTTCTATTGCTTTCAGCCATACCACTTTTGGTCTCTGGAAAATATTGGACGTGAATTTCTATAACATGACCCTCAGCATCTTTCACTACATGAGTACATTTAATAATGTATGCGTATTTTAATCTCACTTCTGTCCCCACAGAAAGACGGAAGAACTTCTTTTCGGGAATTTCCATAAAGTCGGCTTTTTCAATCCATAATTCTTTAGAAAATGTAACCGGACGGGTACCTTTTGAAGGGTCTTCAGGGTTATTGATCGCAGTCAACTCTTCGGTTGCACCATCCTGATAATTATCAATAATCAACTTCACAGGGTCGAGCACTGCCATCGTGCGAATAGCCGTTTTATTGAGGTCTTCTCTAACACAAAATTCTAATAATGAAACATCTATAATATTATCTCGTTTAGCTACGCCGATAGTTTCTGCAAAATTGCGCAGTGCTTGAGCAGTATATCCTCTGCGCCTCATGCCACAAATAGTAGGCATGCGCGGATCATCCCATCCTTGCACATAATTTTCTTTGACCAATTGCAACAATTTACGCTTACTCATGATGGTATAACTAAGGTTCAAACGAGCAAATTCGATCTGTTGTGGATGGTGAATTTTTAACGCTTCACAAAACCAATCGTAAAGAGGACGGTGCACCTCAAATTCTAATGTACAGATTGAATGCGTAATACCTTCAATAGAATCGCTTTGTCCGTGAGCATAATCATACATCGGATAGATACACCAAGCATTGCCGGTACGATGGTGCTCGGCATGCAGAATGCGGTACATTATAGGATCTCTAAAGTGCATATTAGGAGAAGCCATATCGATTTTTGCTCTTAATACTCTACTCCCATCAGCGAATTCTCCTGCCCGCATGCGATTAAACAGATCTAAATTTTCCTCTATAGAACGATTTCTATATTGACTCTCTACGCCCGGTTTAGTCGGAATGCCTCTTTGCTGACTAATCTCTTCTTGAGAAGAATCGTCCACATAAGCCAGACCATGCTTAATGAGTTGAACTGCCCACAGGAACAACTGTTCAAAATAATCGGAGGCATAAAACTCAGCATTCCACTGAAAACCAAGCCATTGAATATCTTCACGGATAGAATCTACATATTCTGTATCCTCTTTTACGGGATTAGTATCATCAAATCTAAGGTTGCATTTTCCATTATATTGTTTTGCCAAACCAAAGTTAAGACAGATGGCTTTAGCGTGTCCAATATGTAAATAGCCATTAGGTTCCGGCGGAAAACGAGTTTGAATTTTAGACCCATTTTTTCCATTTTGAAGATCTTCCTCAATGATTTGTTCAATAAAATTCATAATACATCAGTTTAAAAAAATTATAGAATGCAAAGATACAAGATTTTTTTCAATTTTCAAAATTTAATTTGCGTTGATAAATAGCCCTCTATTATAATCCTACTACTCTTCTTTCCTCAACAAGGCGATTTCATTTTGCCACAGGGTCTCATCAGGCGTTTCAAGGATGAGAGGCATGTTGTCGAAACGGCTATCTTTCATAAATCTTTTAAAAAAGGGCATTCCTAAAAAACCTTTTCCAATACTGTCATGGCGGTCAACATGGCTACCAAATTCTTTTTTAGTATCATTGAGATGGATGGCTTTTAAATAGGAAGCGCCTATAATAGCGTCAAACTTTTGAAATACATCTTCGTAACCGATATCAGTTTTTAAATTATAACCCGCAGAATAGGCATGACACGTGTCGATACAGACTCCTACCCTTGTTTTATCTTCTACTTTATTAATAATATATG
>JAITTF010000215.1 GCA_031287215.1 Bacteroidales bacterium | reverse complement strand
TACTCCAGTTCGAATCTGGAAGAGACCTCAAAAAAAACTCTCTTTTGAGAGTTTTTTTTTGATGGTTGTATGATACACACAAGTTTTTGCGTTACACATCACAATAAACCAAATTCGGATGAATTTAAAAATCCATCCGAATTTGGTTGCGTTACAAAAATGTAGTTGTTTATAACTTCAATCTGTAAACTCCTAATAGATTATTCAGGTTGAATAGCTTCCATAGGACATGTGTCAGCGCAAGCTCCACAATCAATGCAAAGTTCAGGGTCAATTACATAAGAATTAGCACCTTCAGAAATAGCATCTTGAGGGCATTCGCCTTGGCAACTTCCACAGGAAGTGCAGTTTTCCGGATCAATAACGTAAGCCATTGTATAAAAAATTTTAAGTTAATAATTTTACGGCGGCAAAGATATGAAATTTTTTATTACTTTTGTCGAATAATAATTAATATTTTTAATCCTCTATAAATCTATGCTTTATGAATGAATTGCTCTCAATAAAAGATAAAATTGCTTTAGTTACGGGACGAGCAAATCCAAAATTGGCTGAAAATGTCTCCAAAAACCTTAAAGTTCCACTTTCCACGGTGGATATTAAAACGTTTAAAGATGGCGAAATTCAGGTTTATTACGAAGAGACCATCAGAGGCAAAAATGTTTTTATTATACAACCTACTTTTTCTCCTTCCGATAATATTATTGAGCTACTCATGTTGATAGATGCCGCTAAAAGAGCTTCTGCGGCTTCCATCATTGCTGTAGTGCCCTATTTTGGTTATGCCCGTCAAGACCGCAAAGATAAGGCAAGAACTTCTATTGGTGCTAAACTAATGGCAAATTTATATACTGTAGCAGGTATTAATAGGCTGATTACAATGGATTTGCACCAAGACCAGATTCAAGGTTTTTTTGAAATTCCTGTTGACCACCTCTACTCTTCTGCACTTTTTATCCCTTACATTAAAGACCTCAATCTTGATAATCTTTGTATTGTTTCACCTGATACCGGTGGTACGAAAAGAGCCTCTTCTTATGCCAAATTTTTGAGCTGTGAATTAGCAATAGGTTACAAACAACGCTCACGAGCCAATGAAGTTGACTCTCTGCAAATTATTGGAGATGTGAAAGATAAAAATGTGATTATTGTAGATGATATTATTGATACCGCAGGAACACTTGCTAAAGCCGCTAAGGAGATTAAAGATGCCGGTGCAAAAAGTATTATGGCAGTTTGCCCTCATGCACTCTTGTCTGGAAAAGGTGTTGAGAATCTTGAAAATTCTTATATAGAAAAGTTAATAACTACAGACTCCATTCCACTTTGCGTACCTTCTTCCAAAATTGAAGTGCTTTCTACGGCTCCTCTCTTAGCTAATATCATCACTTGTGTTATGAATAATTGCTCTATCGAACAACATTTTACCCCTTTCTGATCCTAAAAATTGAGGATTACTGTTTCCTAAAAACAATCTTACATTATGATAGAAGAAAAAAAAAGTCCTGAAAATAGTGATCTCACTAAAACAGGAAAATCCGGATTGATCAAAGAAAAGGCTGCCGGTTTTGAGAAATTTTACAAAAATTCTATAACAGGAGTAGGAGAAGATGCTTCTGTAGTGAAATTAGATGAAAAATATGCCGTTTTTTCTTCTAAATTATTCATTGAAAATGTCCATTTTGATTTGGGCTATTTTCCACTCAAACATCTTGGTTATAAATGCGTTGCAGTTACACTTTCTGATATTTTGGCAATGAATGTTATACCTACTCAATTGAGGGTTAACATTGCCGTCTCAAACCGCTTTTCCAAACCTGCAATAGACGAATTGATGGAAGGCATTACGATCTGTTGTAAAATTTATAAAATTGACCTCATAGGATTAGATATTAGCTCCTCTTCGGTGGGATTAATTATCTCCATGGAGGCTGTAGGGCAAGCCAATAACAAAACTATGGTGAATAGAGCAGGAGCCGGCGAAAAAGAGTTAATTTGTGTTTCCGGAGATTTAGGGGCCGCCTACACAGGATTGTTGCTTTTGGAACGCGAAAAACAGGTTTTTAAAGCCCATCCGGACAACCAACCAGACCTCTCCGAGTTTGATTATCTTATTGAACGCCAGATAAAACCGGAACCACGTTTTGATCTTATTGATGCCCTTAAAAAGGAGGAAATTTTACCTACCTCCATGATACACGTTACGGATGGTTTGGCTTCTGCATTAATGAATGTCTGCAAAGCTTCCCAAAAAGGGTGTATGGTTTATGAAAATAAAATCCCTGTGGATACACTCACTTGTAACACCCTTCGTGATCTGAAAATTGTAGCAACTACCATTGCCCTCAATGGGGGAGAAGATTATGAATTGCTTTTTACAGTTAAACAAGAGGATTTTGAAAAAATTCAACATATTGAAAATGTGTCTATTATTGGTTACATTACCGAACCGGAAGAAGGCTATATGCTCATTTCCAATGATGAAAAAGTCATAGAATTACAAGCACAAGAGTTCTCAGGTTATTAACAACCACCTGTTCGTATTTATTTTCGGTCTTTTTATATAAAAGAGTATAAAATACTAACTTTGCGAGTTATTTATCGGGTATTGTTCATTTGTGATGAAAAAGTTAGTATTAGTCTTAAAACTGCTTATTTTTGTGGGTGTTATCGCAGTCGTTATTCTGGCTGTAGTGAAAATGAGTGCCCGAAAATGTACCGATATATCCATTAAAATAGATAGTGAAAACGAGTACCCAGCCATCTCAGATGAATATTTAATATCAACACTCTTACAAGCACCATTTCCCATCGTTGGTGAAAAACTAAAAGATATTCACACCGATTCTATCAGCAAAATTATTAAATTAAACCCTTTTATTGAGGAAATAGAAAAAATTCGTTTTGAAAGAACAACCTTGGTCATTACAGTAAAACTAAAAGAGATTCTAATGCGCGTTTTCCCCGAAAAAGGAGAACAATTTTTTATAGATAAAAAAGGAGAAATTCTTCCATTTTCTCCGTTAGTAAAAGAAAAAACAATCGTGGCTAATGGTCATATTGCCAACAATAAAACTCAACTACAGAAACTTTTTTTGCTTGCTACAGCCATAGATAACCATGAATTTTCAAAATCACAATTTTGGCAAATTTTCGTCAATGCTCATCATGAATTTGAATTAATTCCTACTATTGGCGATCAGATTGTCCTTGTAGGAGATGAAACAAATATAGAACAGAAATTATTTAATCTTGAGAAAGTGTTTTCTAATATACTTATTTTTAAAGGATTAAATGAATATTCCTATTTAGATGCACGATTTCAAAACAGAATAATTTCAAAAAAATAGCCCTATTTGACTTATGAGAAAAAAAAACGAAGTAGTGAAAGAGCCTGAAATAGTTGTTGGATTAGATATTGGTACCACCAAAATTGCGACGATCATCGGCATGTTGAATGCTGAGGGTAAGATTGATATATTGGCTTATGGTAATGGCGAATCTACCGGGGTACAACATGGATTAATTTATAATATCATTAAAACGGTAGAAGGAATAAATTTTTCAAAGAGTGTTGCATTAAGCCGATTCCATTGTAATGTTGATGAAGTAATAGCAGGAGTAGCAGGAAGACATATTAAAAGTATTGAATATAAACATAACATAATAAGAAGAAAAAATAAAGAAGAAACTATTACGCAAGAGGAGGTAGATGAAATGACGGAAGATTTAAAAAGACTATCCGTAACTCCTGGAGAACAAATTATTGATGTAATACCTCAACGATTTATTATAGATAGGCAACGAGAAGAGATAGATCCCGTCGGATGTATGGGTGAAGTAATAGATGGTTTCTTTCAAATTATTACGGGAAATGAAGCTGAAATTAGGAAAATTATTCTTTGTTTGAACAAAGCAGATTTGAAAGTAAAATCTATTATTTTAGAACCTATTGCATCAGGGTTAGCTTGTTTGACAGTTGAAGAAAAACAACAAGGAGTTGTGATGGTTGATATAGGAGGAGGAACAACAGATGTTGCTGTTTTTTTGAATGGAAAACCTGTTTTTACAAGGGTAATTCCTGTTGGAGGTGTTGCAGTTACGAAAGATATTGCTACAATATGCCAAATTTCAGAAGAATTGGCAGAAAAGCTAAAGACTTCTTATGGTACTTGTGTTGTGGATAAAAGTAATAAAAATAATTTAATTACGATTCCACAACTTACTGCAATAGAACCAAAGCAAATTAGTGAAACCTATTTGGCGGAAATTATTTATGCCCGAATTGCTCAAGATATTCTCAAAGAAGTAGCAAGAGCTATTAAAGAGTCTGGATATGCTGCTCAAGTACGCTGCGGAATAGTTTTGACTGGAGGTGGTGCTGCCATGAAAAACATCAAAGAGTTGTGCGAATTTATTACCACTAAACCCGTTCGTATTGGTTGTCCTGGCGTTGGTTTTGCTTCATCAACTTATTCGGAGTTGAAAAATCCTAAATTCTCTACTGTAATGGGATTGCTAAAATATGGGATACTTGGTTATGCAGAAAATGCGGTTGAAATACCACCACCACCATCTCCACCACCACCACCAGGAAGTGAT
>JAITTF010000192.1 GCA_031287215.1 Bacteroidales bacterium | reverse complement strand
TTCAGAAAAACCTGTTGTTTTTCCAAAAAATTGTTCAATCATTTTAAAGCCTTCGATTTGGCTTTCTTTTATATCAATTTCGGATTTGTGTAATGCAGCATACTTTGTGAAACACAACCGAAAGAACTTATGATGAGAGTAACAGTAAATAAAACAAATATTATTCCAACTTGGTCCTCTGATACCACTTTTCGTGTAAAATGAAATTCAATTGAACTTTGAAATAATTCTGATTAATAAGTCCATGTGCAGTCGTTCCCATTTGACCATATTCAAACATAATATGTAATGAGGATTGTGAAGTAAAACTTCTAAATGGGAAACCTAACCCAAAAGTAACCGCCATCTCAGGCAGTGGTGTGTCATTGAGATTCAGGTATCCGGTCGAATATTTAGCCCCTAAACGAAAATTGATTCTCTTAAAATATTTATTTGAAGCGGCATTCGGCGTAAATTGTACTCCTACATTGACTACAATAGCGTCTATCAAAGAATCTCCATGCCCCATCATCTTATAATTATTCCAATTTTGCCAAGTAACATCAGCTCCTATCAACAATTTATTGGCAAAAAAATAACTCATCCCAAAGCCCACAGATTGTGGCAAAACCATCCTCCCTTTATTCCCCTCCTGATAAAGCACTGTATCATAAGCTGCTGAATTATCATAAACACCCAGATAGTTGTTGATCAACAGATTTTCTTTGACCCAAATCTGAACCGATCTATCATAAACTAAACCAAAACCAAGTCTATGATTGGCATTAATATCTGTAAAATATTGCAACCCTGCAGTAAAACAGA
Source organism: Bacteroidales bacterium (assembly GCA_031287215.1). Classification (GTDB taxonomy): domain Bacteria; phylum Bacteroidota; class Bacteroidia; order Bacteroidales; family WCHB1-69; genus JAGVVH01. Next base: position 7,952 of record JAITTF010000192.1, on the reverse strand, counting down.
TCCCATTAATATAATTATTGCGGGCAATTCTACTATTAAGAAAGTGTTCTCCGGTATATTCGGCATAGCGAATATTATTCATAGAACCAAACAGATAGGATACATTAAGACCAAAAGAGAGCTCTTTATAGAGTTTGAAAGCATTTCCCCAGTAGAGCTGCATCAAACCACCTTCACCAACGTAGGAATAGGATCTATCTTCCTTTTTATCAATAATATTATAACCTATATCGCTAAAAGGAATGATCCCAACACTGGTGCGCCAATGTTTTGTAACAGGAAGACCTATAGTAAGATAGCCAAAACGAGCTACGTCTGCTCGTTGCTCTTGTTCTGCTGTTTTGAGATTGCCAAAAGAGACAAAAAAAGCGGCATCCCCAATAAAAGAGAGGGAATCAAACGCCGTATATGAAGCAGGATTTTTATAGTTAATAAATAAATTATTCTTTAAGGCATAAGAGGTGCCGCCCAAAGCAGCCATAGTGCCGTTAGTAGTGCTTGTCAATTTACCCATTCCAAAGCCTGAATATGGAGAACTTATTTCACTCTGTGAAATAACGTTTTTAGTAAAAAAACAGAACAAAAGTGAAAAAAGAAATAGGAAATGTTTAACCTTTGACATTCAATTATAATATTTTAAGTAATCCAATAACGCACAAATTAAGTGCCGACAAATATACCACTTTTTATTGACTTACACAAGAAATTCGTTTCTGCATTTTTTATCTCTTCAATATTACGTAGAAAACAGAATGCAGCATAAAAAAAGAGAAAACAGGAACGAAGAAAGCAACTAAAAAGACCAAATGACCCCCTTCTTCCTTTTTTTTAACTTTATTTAATAATTTTATTTAACTGTGATTTACATAGTTAAGTAAAAAAGTGAAAAAATATGTGTTTTTGATTATTTTTTTATTGTATCTTTGCGCCTCCAAAAATGAGTATTATTAACATACATTAAATAAACATAATTATGAAAAAGATTTTATTACTGTTATTCCTATTAAGTCAAACCCTTCTCTACGGTCAATACCAACTCTCCAATCCAGGATTTGAAAACTGGCCCGGAACAGCTAATTCTGAACCTCCAGGTTGGCATGCTTTTAATACAGCAGCTTGTGATTTAATTAGTTTAATGTGTTCTTTAGGTGGTGTACAAAATAGCAATCAACACGAACGTACAACTGATGTAAGACCGGGAAGTGCAGGACAATATTCTTTTAAAGCAAAAGCAAGAAGTGCTTTGGGAGTTATTGCTAATGGAAATTTAACTACAGGGCAAATTAGAGTTGGTAGTTCTACCCCAACGAGTCCTGAAAATTTCAATCGTACTTCAAATAGTTATAATCACCCTTTTACAGGATATCCGGATTCCATCTATTTTTGGTGCAAATTTTCATGTCCATCCGCTACTCAACAGTTTAGAATGAATGGTGTGATTCATGAAGGGGGTGATCAAGTTAATAATGCTATATATACTGACCCTAACCAAGGCAATGCAACCTACATATCACGAGAAGTGGCTCATGCTACTCATGAATCTGTAAGAATTAGTGAGAACGGAGAGTGGGCACATTATAAAGCTGCTTTTGAATACAATTCACATAACGGTTATTCCAAAACGGCAACATATATTCTTTTGACTTTTACAACTAATAAGGTGCCCGGTGCAGGAAATCAAGACGATGCTCTCTATGTAGATGATATTGAAATGATCTACAACGCCCGTTTGAGCAATATTACGGTAAATGGCACCAATTTAGTCGGATTTAATCCCGATATTACTACCTATAGCTATTATATCTGTTCTGAAACTACCTCATCTCTCGCAGGAATAAAAGCATCAGCTTCTCCCTTCTGTACCGTTTCGGTTTCTCAACCCAATTCGCTTACCGGTAATGTGGGGACTATTACGGTTACTAACGGACCTACTACCAAAGTTTATACAATCAATTTTATTATCTTAACACCAGAAAGTGTTATCAATACCCTCTCAACCACCCAAACTCGTTGCGGAGAAGGGGCTTTACAATTTACTTCTAACCTCGTTAATGCTAATGCTCTTACTCGCTGGTATGATACTGAAACCGGTGGTGAACCTATATATACAGGTACTACATTTACTACTCCGACCTTGAGTACTACTACTCAATATTGGGTAACAGGCTATCTCCCTGATGGTTGCGAAACAGCAAGAGTGCCCCTTACCGCTACCGTCTTGCCAACGTACAACCATACTGTTACGGAGACAGCCTGCAATAGCTTTCTATACGATGGTATAACATATACTACTACCGGCATTTATCCCTTCTCTTTTCAAACGATATTAGGATGCGATAGCCTTGTAACATTAGATCTTACTATCAATCATAGTAGCCTTCCTACTGCTATATCGGATTCGATCTGTCTGGGGAATCCTTATACTTCAAAAGGTTTTGATCTTCCTGTTCAGAACGTTGTAGGTACTCATTTCTATTCTACGATTCTCTCTAATATGGATAACTGCGACAGTGTAGTTAATCTGTCTCTTAAAGTAAAATATGCACCTCAAAAAGCCTTTACCGTCAATGTTTGTTCTGCCGATATGCCTTACTATTTTAATAATATTCCTTTCATCAATGGCACCCATACCGTTTTTGTAAATAATCCTGAAGGTTGTGATTCTATCATCTCACTGACGGTAGTAGAACATGCGTTAGAGACCAGAGATAGTCTGATCATTACCATTTGCGAAAATGCTTCTTATAATTTCTATGGTACCGTTCTCACAGAAGCAGGAAAATACAATCATTTGATACACAATAGATTCGGTTGTGATAGTGTGTTAATTCCTCTTCGTTTAATGATCAAAGATGCTTATGAAACTCCCATATCAGCCTCCATTTGTGATGGCGTGTCTTATCTCTTTGCCGAGAATAATCTTACTACTTCCGGGGTGTATCGTGATACAGTAACTGCTTCCAATAATTGTGATAGTATTATTATTTTAACCTTAACGGTCAATATGCCGACCTCTTATTCCTATTCAGCCGCTATTTGTGCCGGTGATACGTATAATGAAAATGGATTTTATGAGTCTTTAGCAGGCACTTACACGCAAAATCTGACCAACAGCAAATCGTGCGACAGCCTTGTTACTTTACTTCTTTCTATCAAACAACCTACCGATTCAACTATTTTTGCCGCTATCTGTGCCGGAGAAACCTATACGCTGAATGGATTTAATGTCTCGACAGCAGGCTCTTATTCGAGAACTACTATCAATAGTGTGAACTGTGATAGTGTGATCACTTTAATGCTGACGGTCAATAATTCCAGCAGTTCGTCTATAGTTGATCAGACCTGCCAAGGTGCTCCCTATAGCGAAAATGGATTTTCACTTCCGATACAGACTGTCGTAGGTACTTTTACCCATCAACGCACGATTGCTAATTATGTCAACTGCGATAGTGTAATTACCTTAACTCTCACCGTAAACCCAATATACAGTTATACGGTAAACCATACCGCTTGCGAATCGTTTACCTTTGAAGATAGTACTTACACAGCCTCTACTGCTATCCATCAAGTGTATCAAACGATCCATAATTGCGATAGTATTATTGATGTCAACATTACCATCAATCATGAGTCTCCGATTACGCTATTCGATACTACACTTTGTCAAGGCTTATCCTATACCGGACATGGATTTACACTGCCTGCACAAAATCGTACCGGAACATTTACGCATGAGATGCACTACAACAACAGTGTCAATTGCGATAGCTTAGTAAGATTAACCTTAGTGATCGATTCTTCCTATCATTTATTAATCGTAGATTCTATCAGTGCAGGACATCCATACATCAATCATGGCTTTATTGTTTCTACCACTGATGAAGGTATCTATAGAGATACGCTCTTTTTGACCTCTGTAGAGGGATGCGACAGTATTGTTTATTTGAGATTATGGGCAATTCAAGGGCTAAGGATACAGCAACATCCAATCGAACGTGTTACCCTATATCCTAATCCTACCCGTCATACCCTTACCGTTTCTGCCGGCACTCTTATTCAGCAGATAGAGATTTATGATTTAAACGGCAGAAGGATTGCAATACTCCCCGAAAATGGTAAAAAAGAGATGACTTGTGATATGCAAAATTATCAAGCCGGTATCTATTTTATAAAGGTAAAAACCGAAAAGGGTATTATTACTAAAAAAGCTATTAAATTGGCAGAATAAGTATGGGCGAAAAATAATGTATCAATTTTTAAAGGAGAGTGTTCCTCTAAAACTACGCCCTTGCATGGGATAATTTTTGACCACTTCATACTGTGTATCGGCAAGGTTTAATACCTCAAACTTTACCTCTATTTTGAAGGCTTTACAATCTATAGTCCTGCTGAGCGTGATACTTTGTTCGCAATAACGAGGCAACAAATTGGTTTCGCTGTTCTGGGGTAGTGCATAACGAGAACCGGAGATTATTAGGGTATAAGTCAAGTCAATCCACGTAGTAGAGACCGTAACATAACCCGATGCCGTATGAAGCGGTATGTAGGGGAGTAAATGTCCGTAAGTTTTATTGATTTTATCGCTCCTATCGGTGGCGTTTTGATAGGTATAATTTGCAGAGATTCTCATAGATACGCATTTATTTACATCATAAAACAACTCTAATCCTATATCGTTGCCCAAAATTTGAGCTTTCCCAAAATTTATGATAGACCAGATAAATAAATTCTTATTAGGAATCGCTACAATTTTATCTTTTACATGATAAAAGAAAAAATCGGAGGTGAAAGACAAGTGCATTTTTTTTTGTAACAATAATTTACTATATGTAAGACCTCCAATCACTTGCTCTGCTTGTTCCGGTTGTAAAGCCCTACTCCCTGTTTCGGTATAAAAAAGTTCATTAAAAGTAGGCAAGCGGTAGCTGTTTTTATAAGATAATCGAATATAAAAATCTTCATTGCGAAGCGGTTTTAAAATAAGCGAAACAAAAGGGGAAAAATGGTTATGGTCGCCTGAAGACTCTTGAATAGTTGACATTTTGGAATAAATATGTACCACTCCCACATTTGCTTTAATGACGCTAAAAGAGAGGGAACTTCCCAACGCAGTATAAGAAGAGAAACGATCCGGATGCGTAAAATTGTGCATATTACTTTCCATAGCATTAAAGATCAAATCATTAGATAATGAAAAAGATAAATATTGAAAAGGCTTGTACAATAAAGCATTGGAACAAAAATACTCTTGTTGGCGATAATGATTGTCTAATTTGCCTTCAATATTCAAAAATTCCGGGTCTAAATAGCGTTGATAGGCATTTTGATATTTAATATTCAATTGATAATCAAAATGATGTTTAAAATGATAGTCAAAATGAAATTGCAAAGTATGGCTATTGTCCCACAGCCTTTGCGTAGAGCGATCATTATAAAAAATCACTGCTCCCGGCAGTCCTCTTTCTGAATGATAAAACAGATATTTAAGGGTCATTTTCGCTTTTTTACCGAAGAGTGCAAACAGATTAGCTTCTCCGGAAAGTTGTTCTACATCAGCATTATGACGTCTTTTTACGGCGGAACTATCGCCGACATTACCATAATGAACCGTATAGGAAAATTGTCCTGTTGCGGAACTGTAATTTAATTGTAAAGAAGAAAATAGTGCAAATTGATCCTTTTTTTTACCACTATACAATATATTCTCAAGTAAAAAAGAGGGATTTACATAATCAAAAGAACCAACTGTCATGTTGACCTTAAAATTGATCTTTTTATCATCTTTAAAAAAAGGAACATTCCGCTCTATCCACAATAAATTAGAAGCCGCCAACAGTGATGCCGGACAAAACAGCTGATGACCTACACTATTGGAAAAAGAGAGTTTATCGATATAATCTAATGGGTATTTACCCAAATCAATCTGACCTGTGGACGCATCCGAGACCGGCATACCATCATAAGCTATAGAAGTATGTTGCGCGCTAATACCATGTACTACAACGGTTTTCATACTGCCAATACCGCCATAATCTTTAATAGTAATGCCCGGAATAAAACGGACAGCCTCCGATAACTGTTTTACCGGTAAAGTAAAAAAATCACTTTTTTGAAGTTGAAAGAGCGGTACTGCCGACGAAACCACTATAAATTCAGGTATTGCCTTCACCTCGATAGGCTCAAGCTGCCTAATCAAGGTATCTTGCTGTGCATACAAAGGACATAGAGAACCCACGTACAGCAAAAACAACAATAATATGATAATTTTTTCTCTCATATCGACCCAAATGAGCTATTTGTTTTTAACTTTTAGTTTTTAGTTTTCCAACAGCACCACCGACTTAGGACACACTCCGGCTTCAAATTTAAAGATTTTTTTTCCATTAAAATCAAAGCCATACACATCTCCATTAGAGGTATAATTTAAGGCATCACAAATGATAACTCCCACTGCTCCATCCACATAAATAGCATAAGGAAGTGTAATTGCAGTATGATCAGCAATTACATTTTGACCCGGAAAATCATTCAGGGCAGGATTCATCACTTTAATATCTGTGGCTCCTGTAACATAATTAGAATTGAAATAATAGAGTTTTTGGTGATACGGATAAAAACCGGCGACAGGAGAAAAAGAGGCTCCCAAAACAACATCTTGTTGGGTATTGATCTGTTGCAATTTCGAAGGAAATTCGGCTGAATAATCCCCGGAAGAGAGTAACCAAAGGATCTGATTTTCTCCCATTCCAAAAAGTAACGGATTTTTATGAACTTCTATAGTTTTTATTACCGAAAAAGAACTGCAATCTATGACAGAGATGGTATTATTAAATTCAGGATAATTAAATTGACCGGAGTTGGCTACATATAATTTGCCACTTATCACACAGAGGTCTTCAGGATTAAGACCCGACATGACTGAGGCTTCAACGGCGAGTGATACCGTATCTATCCTCACTACATCACCGTCTGAACAACTGACGTACGCTTTACTACCGTAAAAAGCTATTTTGCGGGGTTGTTTTCCGGACAAGAAGATCTGTTTGATAGAGCTGCAGGTATTAGCATTCATAATCTCGACTGTTTCGGATACATTGACCACACAATAGAGTTTAGAACCGTAGCGTTTCAGGTCATTACCTACATCGCCCAAGCCGCGGTGATTCACTTTAGTAAAGATATCAGCCGTAACGCTTCCTGTTTCAAAATCATAATAGGTAATAGAACTGTTGTTGCCGTTCCAATTTCCCTCATTGAGCACATACATCCCTTTATATCCTGTTTCTTGGATAGGGCTATCAGGATCTGGGGTAGGGGGGTTAGGGCATGCAGTAAATAGCACTGTGCTCACCATCAACATGATGGCGATGTTTAATTTGTGTTTAAAAATGTTTTTTAAATCCATGTTTTTTTGTTTTAAATGAATAGAATAATAAAATAACTAAAAACTTAAAACTTTTGAAAATAATCCTAATGAAACAGAGAAAAGGCATTCACTGCTCTAAGCTTACTTCCCGAAGCTTTGGTTCACATTGAATTTGTGGCAGGTTTTCTGACTTGTTTCTCTTTTCGGCGTCTTCCCATTGAGATACTCAACAGTGACATTCAGGGAGCCTGAAGAACTTATGAAACTTACAGCAGCGGGTACTGTCCGGGATTTACACCCGATTCCCTCTCTGAATTTTCTTGCAAAAATTCATCACCATTTATTCATCTGCAAAGATACAGATTTTTTTTTAAAATTAAACAATCTTCACCCAACTGGTTAATTCTTTTTTTGCAGTGCTATGATTTTATTCCGATCTTTGTGGCGTAAACAAATATCAATAACTGTGGGAAGGAAAAAAATAGAAAAACCAAGTTCGGATGCGTTATTATCCATCGTGTCGAAAATGTTAGTTCCGGAGTTTATCTTGGAACATTTTGAAATCTATGGAGCTAAAGAATCTCCA
>JAITTF010000170.1 GCA_031287215.1 Bacteroidales bacterium | reverse complement strand
ATCGCATTCAAATTATTGAACGAAAATAGGAAACCTGATATGGTGGCAGGGCATTCATTGGGAGAATTTTCTTCTTTAGTGGCAAATGAAACCCTCTCTTTTGAAGATGCGCTCTTGCTCGTCTCTAAAAGAGCTTTCGCAATGCAAAAGGCATGCGAAATTGCCCCCTCCACTATGGCGGTAGTCCTTGGTTTAGAGGATGCTAAGATTATAGATATTTGTAATCAAATTGACGACATCGTAGTGCCTGCCAACTATAATGCTCCGGGGCAATTAGTGATTTCGGGAACCGTAGCCGGAATTGAAAAAGCAATAGAATTACTGAAAAAAGAAGGTGCCAAACGGGCTATGCCTCTCAAGGTAGGAGGTGCTTTTCACTCTCCTTTGATGAATCCGGCAAAAACAGAATTGGCAGATGCTATTCATCATACTGCTTTTAATAAACCTATCTGTCCGGTTTATCAAAACGCTACTGCACAACCCTCTTCTGACCCTGAAGTGATCAAAAATAATTTGATAGAACAACTCGTTTCGCCGGTGCGTTGGACGGAATGTGTTAGAAATATGATCCAAGACGGGGCTACCTCTTTTACAGAATTTGGACCGGGCGAAGTGCTTCAAGGTCTCATCAGAAAAATAGATACAACCGTTGAAACTAACGGAAAAAAATAAATTATGCCTGTTGTTTGCCTCTCTCTTGGAAGTAATCTCGGTCATAGAGCCTCTTTTTTATCACTGTCAACGCATTTGATAAGCACAAAAATTGGTCAATTACGGTCATTGTCCTCTATTATCGAAACAGAAGCGGTTGGTTTTGAGACCTATCCATTTTTGAATCAGGTAGTATCTGTAGAAACAGAACTTTCACCTCTTCAACTGCTTGATAAATTGCAAATCATTGAAAAAGAGTTAGGAAGAACCCAAAAAACAGTACAAATTGAAGGAAACCCTCTCTATCACGACAGAACTATGGATATAGATATTCTTCTGTATGATGACATCGTACTTCAATCAGAGAAATTGACGATTCCTCATCCTCACCTTCAAGAAAGAGCTTTTTTTATTGACTTGTTGAACACACTTCCCCATCCTTCAATGGATTAGATTTTATTTTCTAAACATAAAAATACTACAATGATGACTACATTTATCGCTATAGAAGGTTGTATTGGAGCCGGTAAAACCGAATTAGCTAAAAAACTAAGTGCCTCTTTTAATGCACATCTGCTGTTAGAAAGATTTAATGAGAATCTTTTCTTGCCCAAATTTTATGAAAATCCTAAACAATACGCCTTCCCTTTAGAAATTTCTTTTTTAGAAGATCGTTTTCGTCAAATTGAAGAACTTAAAAAAAATAATTTTTTTGATTGTCATACCATAGTTTCTGACTATTTTATTGAAAAATGTCTCATCTTTTCTCGCAATAATCTGCAGACAGAGGAATATAATCTCTATAAAAAGCTCTTTGAACTGCTCTCACCACTGCTACCAACCCCGTCTGTAGTGCTCTATCTTTACCGTACTCCCGAAAAATTATTACAAAATATCCATCATAGAGGGAGAGATTATGAACAAAATATCAAAACCGACTATCTTGAAGATATTCAAAATTGCTATATTGACTATTTGAAAAATTACAATGCTTGTCCTGTCAAGATTATGGATGTTTCTGACCTTGATTTTGTAACTAATTATGATGATTATGATTACCTTAAAAATATCATCGATAACCTGTAAATTCTTACATTTTTGATGTAAATTCTTACAAAATTAGACTGTAAAAAATTACAACTACAAGATAGATTAAGACAACAACCGTAAAAAAGAGGACTTTTAATTTTACTTTTTTCGCTTCTTTTGTACTTTAAAAAACATTTTTAATTTACAAAAATATTTTCTATGAAAAAAGTAATTTTACTCTCAGGTTTTTTATTATTAGCATTATTTTCTATGAACGCTCAAGAAGCACCGGAACAATCAGAAAATTCTGATTTTGACTATGGGGTAGCTTTAGACTTTCAAATCCGATATGTATGGCGTGGTCAACTTCTTGGAGGTTCTGCCCCTTGTATCCAACCGGGGACTTACATCAATTGGAAGGGGCTCGAATTTGGGGTTTGGGGTTCCTATTCACTCTCTACCAATCCTTATGCCGAATTAGATCTCTATCTCTCTTATACCTTTTGGAAAGATATGTTTACGGTTATCTTTACCGATTATGGATTCCCAATAGAATTTGCTTCAGATTTCAACTTCTTTGATTATAAACATAATCACGTCTTAGAAGCCGGCATTAGTTATAACGGTATTGAAAAAGTACCGGTATCTCTTGAATTTTATATCAATGTATTTGGTGCTGATGCTGTTAAACAAAATGAAAAAAATGTCTATTCTATGTATAGTGAATTAGCTTATAGTCCTACATGGAAAAAATTGGGCGTTGATTTTAGAGTTTTTGTTGGCTGTGCACTTAATGGTCCTAATTATAAATATTGGGGAGTTGATCCAACCGATATGTTCACTCCAATGGAATTTGATGCCATCGGTTTTTACGGAAATCATAAATTTGCAGTCGTCAATACAGGAATTACGGCTACCAAAAGTTTCAAAATTCATAAAAAGTTAACGCTTCCTCTTTCTGTGGGATTAATTTACAATCCTGCTGCTAAAAAAGCCTACTTTAATGCTTCTGTAGGGATTGCATTATAAGTTTAAAAGAAATTAAAACAATTATTATAAATCATTTAAAATTAAAAAATTATGTTTGAATCAGGTTCTACCGGTTTTATGTTAGTGTGTACCAGTTTGGTAATGTTGATGACCCCCGCACTGGCATTTTTCTATGGAGGTTTAGCTTCCAAAAGAAACATTTTAGGAATTATGGTACAGAGTTTTGTATCATTAGGATGGTCAACAGTCTTATGGTTTATTGTAGGTTATTCTTTCTGTTTTAGTGGAACGATGGCTGAAGGTACCGACTTTATGGGTATTATCGGAAATTTCCAAAAAGCATTTCTAAACGGTGTTACCGTTGACTCGATGTTTGCCGGCAATGGTGCCATCCCGGAGTATGTATTTATAGCTTTCCAGATGATGTTTGCGATCATTACACCTGCGTTGATTACCGGCGCATTTGTCAATCGTGTTAGCTTTAAAGCCTATTTTATCTTCTTAACGGCATGGCAATTCTTAGTTTATTATCCTTTCTGCCACATGGTATGGGGTGGTGGTATCCTCGCTGAATGGGGTGTATTAGACTTTGCAGGTGGTATCGTTGTACATGCTACTGCCGGTTTTGCTGCTTTAGCATCCGTTTTCTTTATTGGTGCTCGTGTGGACAAAAATTCTACCCCCAATAGTATTCCGTTAGTAGCTATTGGTACAGGTTTGCTGTGGTTTGGATGGTACGGTTTTAATGCCGGTAGTGAATTGAAAGTTGATGGCGTAACTGCAAATGCTTTCTTAAATACTGATGTAGCTGCTTCATTTGCCCTCTTTACTTGGATGATTATCGAATGGATTCGCAACCGTCAACCTAAATTTGTGGGGATCCTCACCGGTTCTATTGCGGGTTTGGCTACGATTACACCATGTGCCGGTTTTGTGCCGCTTTGGAGTGCCCCAATCATTGGTATTTGTGCCGGTGGATTCTGTTACTTGGCTGTAGAATTGAAAACCAAACGCCAATGGGATGATGCCCTCGATGTATGGGGAGTGCACGGTATTGGTGGTTTAGTAGGTACTGTTTTACTCGGTGTATTTGCCTATAATGGCGTCAACTCGGCGGTAGAAATCAACGGTTTAGCTATGGGTGGCGGTTTCTCCTTCTTCTTTAAAGAGGTAGTTGCCGTTGTTATTGCTTCTGCTTATGCATTCTGCTTTACATACGTTATTCTGTGGCTGATTAATAAGATTACGCCGGTTAGAATCTCCGAAAAAGAGGAATTACAAGGTATTGACATCGCCATTCACGGCGAAAAAGCATACGACGAAGGTTGCCTATAATCTTTTTATAGACATTATTAATACTTAGTTTATACAAAAAAAGCGGGATTTTATTCTCGCTTTTTTATTTGGAAAACAATTTACAACTTCTTCTGATCATTCATCCACCGGAGAATCTCTGTAACTTTGTCTTCGGAATAGTTTTCTGATAATTTGGCAAATAACTCTTTGGAAGTGAGTTGATGGTCGCTGAGGTAGTGGATAGCTGATGTTAGGATTTGGTCATATTCCTTGTTTTTGAGGGCATGGCGTTCTTTTCTGACACAAACATCACATTGATGGCAAGTCGTGCTTTTTGTCTCTCCAAAATAGGCTAATAACGCTTGACTACGGCAAGTATCCTCATTTTCAATGAAATGGAATACCTCTTTTAAACGTTTTTCGGTTACTGATTTGCGCTGTTGATAGACTTTAGGTTCTAAATAGAGGTAGTTGCTTTCAACTCTATTTTCCATAAAAGTAATCTGCTGTTTTCCTAAAGAGGGTTTATAATCAATTACTTGTAGTTTTTGTAAATCATATAATTTTTTCACAACCTCTTCCGGTTTTAATTCTAAACGCCGAGCTAATTCTTTTTCGCTAAAAGTAACATAATCTGTAAAAATGCCTCCAAAAGAACGTAATAATATTTTTACAAACTCTTCATACTGAGGATTTTTTTTGTAAAAGCTGTCGAAATCGGACTGGTTTAACTTCATGGTAATCACTGAACGTTGGCGCACGCTCTCATCTAAAAGGAGGAGCCCTGATTTTTCCAAAAAAGTAAGTGCATTGAAAAGTACCACCGGTTTTACGCTACAATAGTGTGCCATTTCATCCAAATCAAATGGAAAAGAGCAATATTGTCCTTCATTCATTGCCAAATGATGGAATTTCATGAGGTCTTCATATATTTTTCTAATGACAGACAGCGGGGGGAATGAAAGTTCAAAATTGGTTTTCAACTCCCTAATATCGGGATTATCGTAAAGAAGGATTGCTACAGCCTCTTTTTCATCTCTACCTCCTCTGCCGGCTTCTTGGAAGTAGGCTTCCAACGTATCGGGGATGTCAAGATGAATTACAAACCGTACATCCGGTTTATCAATGCCCATTCCGAAGGCATTGGTCGAAACAATCACTCTGATAGTCCCATCCATCCATGCTTTTTGTCGTGCATCCCGTTCTTTCATATCCAAACCAGCGTGGTAAAAATCGGCAGTAATGCCATTTTGCGACAAAAAATGTGTAATCTCGCGGGTGCGTCTGCGGTTGCGGACATACACAATGCCCGTACCCGGATAGCGTTTCATGATACGCAACATGCGATGCATTTTATCTTCTTCTTTTACAATAAAATAAATCAGATTTTCTCTCTTAAAACTCTTTTGAAAGAGATTTTCTTTTTTGAATTTTAATTGATGTTGAATGTCTAAAACTACCTCAGGAGTGGCGGTAGCTGTCAATGCTAATACCGGAACATCCGGGAACCATGGGCGAATTTCAGCAATCTCTAAATAGGGTGGACGGAAATCGTAACCCCATTGAGAAATGCAATGTGCCTCATCAACAGCAATAAGATTGACCTTCATCCGCGATATATTAGCGCGAAAAATATCCGTTTTTAATCGCTCAGGAGAAACATACAACAACTTAAATTCAGGATCAAAAAGAGCATTGCTGAGAATTCTGTCTATTTCATATTGAGACATCCCGGAATAGATAGCGGCAGCTTTGACCTCCCTTTTTTTTAGATTTTCTACATGGTCTTTCATCAGTGCAATCAACGGAGAAATGACTAAACAAAACCCCGGCAGGGCAATCGCTGGCACTTGAAAACAGATAGACTTGCCGCCTCCCGTAGGCAATAAGGCTAAGGTATCTCGTTTTTCCATGACCGACAAGATAATCTCCTCCTGCATGGCACGAAAAGTGTCAAAATGCCAATGTTTTTTTAAAACCTGATGAACTATTTCTGAGTTAGTTGACACTTCCTGATTGACGTTTTAATTTAAAAATGAACTTTGTAAATTGACCAAAGCAGCGATTAACTCCTCAATTTTGATCTCATTTTCTATTTTTGCACTCCCAATTTTTGTAATTAAAGGAATGGAGATGTAATTATGGCTCTTTTTTTTGTCATTTTGAATAAAAATGGACATCTCAGAAATTTCTTGTTCCGAAAATCGGGTTATTTTATAGATTTTCTTTATGTAATTCTTAATATTATAAAAACTATCTATTGACAAAAGCTCGTGGTTCATGGCTATATTACTTTCTACTACAAGACCTAAAGCCACCGCATGACCGTGAGTTATCTTTCGATGATGCCTGCTGCTCACGGCTTCAATAACGTGCCCGATGGAGTGTCCGGCATTAAGAATTTTACGCAATCCTGTTTCGTAAGGGTCTTCACTGACGATATTATCTTTAAAATCTATTGCCGGTTGCAACCATTCTTGTTTTATGGTGTAGTATGTAACTTCCTCTAGGGTTTGCATTTCATTCCATATTTTTTTATTGGCAATAAGTGCATATTTCAGTAATTCTCCAAATCCACTCATCCATTCTTCTTGAGGTAAAGTACGTAAAAAATAACGACTTTTTAAAACTAAATCAGGGAAATAAAAAGTTCCTATTCCGTTTTTAAGATTGGAAATATTAACCCCATTTTTGCCACCAATAGAAGCATCAATCAAGGAGAGTAAGGTAGTAGGTACATTGATAAATCGGATACCTCTTTTATAGTTGGCGGCTACAAAGCCTCCTAAGTCGCTTGTGATACCACCACCCCAATTAAGCATTAGTGTATTTCTGTCTAACTGTCTATCAATCATAAAGTTCCATATTTCTGTTGCTTTTTCAATAGATTTATTAGTTTCTTTAGCTGTAAAAGGGTAAATTATTTGTGGGATTTTGCTGTGTATCTGTTTCCAAAAATCAGGATAGCGATGCAATACAGTTTCATCGGCAAGGATAAATAGTGAAGAGAAGTTGTTGTCTGACAAGAAATTGTCTAAAATTGAAATTGAGTTGTTATCCATAGCGATGGGTATTTTAGTTATGAGTTGTTAAATGTTTAATGAAGAAGAGCGGAGCATATTAGTTTTTTAGGTAGTTAACTAAGCCTTTGACTTCAAAAATCTTCAGTAATTTAGCGGGAAGAGCTGCAAATTTAAAAATCTGATTTGCAATGGCAAGTTCTCCTTTTTGGAAATCAACACTTACGGCATCTCCGGCTTTGTAAGCTTTTACTGCTTCAGGTAAGACCAAGATTGGCAATCCTTGATTTACAGAAGAACGGTAGAAAATCCGGTTTACAGAGCCGCAGATCACGGTTTGAATGCCCGCGTACGCCATGCCAACGGCAGGGTGTTCACGGGAACTGCCACATCCGAAATTATTGCCTGCGATGATAATATCCCCCTTTTTTACATTTGTAGCAAAGGAGTCGTCAATGCCTGCCAGAAGATGAGGGAGAATTTTTTCTGGTTCAGAGCTTTTTACATTATAGGTTAGATTACCGGCAAACATAACATCGGTATTCATATTGTTGATGTCGGCATAATTCCAAACATTTCTAAAACGGCGATTTTCTCCTTTTTTAAGATCTATAGCGGCAGCAGATTGTTTGATATAAGGGAAAATTTCAGCGTGTCGTGTACAATTCGGATCCGGTTTTCGTGGGTCTGAGATCGCCCCTTTTAATGCCGAGCAGGCTACCGTTGCAGGAGAGGCTAAATAGATAAAACTCTCTTTATTGCCCATTCTCCCTTTAAAATTGCGGTTAGCTGTAGAAATTACATTGATACCCGTAGCCGGTATGCCTTGACCTGTTCCCAAACAGGGTCCGCAGGAGGTAGCTAATACCGTTGCCCCTGCTTCCATGAATATCGAGAGCAGTTCCTCCTGCATGGCTTGTAAATATATCTTTTTAGAAGCCGGAATGATGAGCAGTTGGAACCCGTCAGGAAGTTTTCTCCCTTTCAAAATTTGTGCTGCGATCCGTAAATCTTCAATACGTCCATTAGTGCATGTTCCGATAACACCTTGTTGGATCGGGATGCCTTGCACTTCGGCAACCGCTTTTACATTGTCCACATGATGAGGTACTGCTACTACAGGGAATATATCGGCGAGGTTGATATTGATTTCTTGGCGATAATGAGCTCCTTCGTCTGCCCATACTCCTTCTACTTTTTCTCCTATAAATGCTTCTAAAACCTCATCTGCAGGGAAAACAGCATTTTTAGCACCCATCTCGGAGGCGAGATTTGCCAAAGCCATTCTGTCTGAAATAGATAATGTTTTAACGCCGGAACCATGAAATTCTACCGATTTATAATCTGCACCCTCGGAGCCAATCATTCCTATAATCCAAAGTGCCAAGTCTTTAGCATAAACTCCTTCTGCTAATTTTCCCTCTAAAGTGATTTTAATGGTCTCCGGTACTTTAAACCATGTTTCTCCCTGTTTCCATAGTCCGGCAGATTCGGTGCGGTCGATACCTGCCGACAGGGCATTAAAAGCTCCTGCAGTACACGTATGGCTGTCGCTGCCCACAATCATCATAGCAGGTCGGGCATGATAAGACATAATCTGATGACAAATTCCTTGTCCTACATCATAAAATTTTCCGATATGTTGCTCTTTTACAAAATTTCGGATCTTTTGATAATCATCTGCTAAACCGGAAGTAGTAGGAGGCGCATTGTGGTCTAATACTATTAATAATTGGTTGGCATTAAAAACCTTTTCGCCATTCATCTTGTGAAAAGTATCTATAATACTGGCAGTATTATCGTGTGTAAGTACGATATCAGGCTTTGCAAAGACCAAACTTCCACAGTCGGCATTCAAAATTTTTTCAACAAAAGTTTTATTCATGTTCTATTTTTATATATTTTTATTCAAAAGAAATATCTTTGCTAAGTAGAGCATAATATTGATCTTCAATTACTACCAAATTCGAATTGATGGAAGTCCCGTGATGATGAATATTATCTTTCTTTAAATTATTTTCCGGAATAGTTTTTGTTTTACCTAATATTTTTTGTTTAATAATGTTTTTTCCATTGATACAATAATATTCCGAACAGGTAGATAATTTGTAAAAAAAAGCGGAGTTGTCTTTGTGCTTTATGAAAGACATCGCATCTAAGGGGATAAAATTAGAATGAAATAAATAAGAGTGAATGTCTTGAGATAACTGCTGATCTTTATCATGAGAAATAATGAACACATAGTCATAGATACCGGCAAATTGAGTAGGTAATTGACAAAAGGCATTTTTTTTTCCAAAAAGAAAAAAAGGTTCTCTAAAAAGCGACTGTTGGTCGGACTTTTTGTTGTTGACGTTACTGATAAAGTCTTGATCATAGACTGAAGTCCTATTTTCTATTACTGAGATCGTAATATTATCCGTTTCTTTCATAGCTCGTGAAGCCATTTGAAAAAATGCGTTTTTACCTGCTCTTTGAACTTCAAAATCAGCGGTATAAAAAAAATGACATGCCATTTCTTTCTCGATTTTGTTTAAATACGGGTAAAAAGAAAGTGGTGAAAAAGCCAAAAAATAGAGGTGCCTTTTTTTTGAACCATAAAATTCTGAAATAGCAATATTAGTGTTTTTGGGCTTGTTGTTCATTCTTAGTTTGTATATATTGTTTTCACAAATCTCTTAATTTCATCATGCAAAAATACATGATTTTTTTTAATATTTCTATTTATGTAAAATTATATTTATATCAGTGAATAAAAATGGGCCACACTACACCGTGGTGTAATCATTGACACATTGAGTTTTCCTTATTTTTTATTTTATTAATAATTGGAGAAGTGTTAGGTCTATTAGATTGTTTTTTTTCTGGTTACCTCCATCAATCTCGGTGTTTTCTTTGTGCTCTCTGTGTCATTTTTTTATCACACAAAAAACATCACCACAAACCGCATAGAAAATGCACCAACTTTTGAATTTTCTCACATTTTTCTCACTTTTTTTATACATGATGTGTAAAAAAAAGTCTTCAAATTATGGAAAAATGTATAAAAAATCAACAATAAAATGTTGGTAAATGGTTACTTATCCCTATCATTAACAGAATGTTAAACATTTTTTTTTTTATTATTATTATGAAATATTCAATATTTCATTTTTTTAATTTATTTTTGCAGAGATTTTTTGTGTACATATTTGCGCAAATTTGTAAAATTATACCATTTTTTAAGGTATTATGTGTCAAAAATACTTTAATTTATTAATACACAAATGATTGGATGTAAAATAAAAATAAAAAGAATAATAGTTATTAATTTAAAAAATAAAAAGATGAAGAAACTTTTTTCAATTTTAAAACTGAGACAGTTGGCCACGCTGGTTTTGCTGTGCTCGTTGTTTATTTTCGCTGCGCCTAATGCGAAGGCAGCTACTTACAGGGCTACTCTGACCGGGACTACATGGCTGTTGGAGAGGACGAGTTCTACTCCAATTGATACCATTGCTACAAGACCATTTACCTTTGCAGCCAATGACAGCATCACCATCAACGGGGCATGTACAAATGCTGATCTCCAAGCTTTAGGTAATGTGAGCGCGAATACGTGGGCTAACATTACCTTTACCAATGGGTTTACGGCAGATGCCACTTATTCCCTCACCGCAAATAATGCAATTACATTTAATCAAACTTTAACCATTACAGCTGGCACTTTGACGTTAAATTCAGCAGGTACTACTACCGTAACAGGTGCTATTACTAATAACGGCAATACGTTATCTTTTGAAAACATCAATAATCATGTTACCTTGGCAAGTCATACCGGTACCGGTAATATTCGTTTTGATGATATTTTCTCGGTAGGTAATGGGAGTTCTATCAGTGCAGGTGCTATTTTTATTAATATTTCTGAAGAAGCTCGTTTTGCGACTTTGACTGCTACAGTCGGCAATATTGAGTTTAGTGGATTAGCTTTCGGTAGTTCACTGATTACCTCTAACACTAACTCTATTGTTGCTAAAGGGGATGTGATTATTAATCATAATATAAATCTTAATGACGGTTTTATCCGTTCACAAGAAGGTAATATTCAAGGTATTGGAATAGTTGAAGCTCTTTCTTTAACCTTAACTATTGACAATAATAGTACCGGTAATATAGGAACTGTAACGTATAGTACGGCTGGAAGTGGAAAAACAGTAGTTAGTCATTCACCTTTGAAAACTAACACTCCAATACTCAATGCTTCAACATATTCAAATGTTTATGATACAGACAAATCTTATGGTAATGTTTTAATTGATAATCAATCTACAAATACTTTAACAGTTCAAAGTGTAAATACACATAATCCATATCCGGATGAAGCAGCCTCTGTCATTATTAAATCAAAGGGAAATATCCAAGGTAATGTTGGTACCAATATCGAAGCTTATTCACTCGAATTATTTGCAGGAGATGCAACAGTTATTCCTTATACTACCACTACTAACATTAGTAACATAACAACTGATGTCAGGTTTCTTACTGCGAATACTTCAAATGGTGACATCGTTATAACCAATATTGCAGATAAATTAGCTATTAATGAAATTAATGCTCGTGATGAAGGTTATATGGCAACTCTAAATGGAGATATGACGGTAAAGACTAACGGTGCCAATGGTGTTAATTATATTGATCTTACAAATAATAATGGACCTATTTTTTGTGTCAATGGAATATCTGCACCAGCAACAGCAACCTTAACATCGAATGGAGGAATTTATGCCTTTATTGATAAAGATTCTGTTAGCAAATTTACTATTACTGCAAGAATAACTAATTTGAATACTTCAGGTAGCGTTGGCTTAGCTTTATTCCCGCTCAATCTTATCACAGGAGATCTCTTAAACGTTAATACAAATGGGGATGTTTACATTAATGCTAATAACTATTTGCCTGTTGGTAATATACACGGAGGAGATCTTGTGAAGTTAGACGCACTAAATGGAGTTTGTAATTTTGTTAATCCTACTTCAACAATTACTGCTACAGAAAAAGTAATCATTAACGTACCTTCAGGTAATATTAATGATGCTACAAATACCAATTTGTCTAAAACAATGCGCATTGTTGCTAAAGATGCCGCTCTCTC
>JAITTF010000118.1 GCA_031287215.1 Bacteroidales bacterium | reverse complement strand
GGCATGGCATAACGGGAAACGTCAAGATAAAGATTTTTTGGTGCTTTGGGAGTTGTTAAAGCAGTATCCCATAGACAGGTATCACA
Organism: Bacteroidales bacterium; assembly: GCA_031287215.1. Taxonomy (GTDB): domain Bacteria; phylum Bacteroidota; class Bacteroidia; order Bacteroidales; family WCHB1-69; genus JAGVVH01. The sequence goes on along the minus strand of JAITTF010000118.1, from coordinate 4,317 downwards.
CGGATGACTGGGGTTCATACTCCAAATATATTCTGCCGGACAGACATCGAATCGGGAAAGAGAGAACCTGGAAAATGTGTCAGAAAAAAACCGTTAATAAAATACAAATCATTTTATTAATAATTCACTGTTTATAATTTTCGAAATAACAGGTTATACATATAGTAAAAACATCTATCTTTGCACGTTAAATTATATAAAAAAGAAATAATGAAAAAAACAGCACTCATAGGGTCCATCATCATCGCAATTATCTTTTGCGTTTCATGCGTTACTAAGCAAAAATACAATGAGTTAGATGCGTTGTATAAAAAATGCAGTACAGACTTAACGTATGTTACTTCTGAAAAAATGGATTTTGAAAATCAGAATAAAGATTTATCGCAAGAGGTTACGCGCTTGAGTACGATGGTCGAAAAGTTGAAAAACGATACACTCACCATGACCCGAAGATTGCGTCAATCGGAAAGAGATTTAGCAAAATCAAAACGCGATTATGATGATTTATTGAAAGATTTTGCCGAATTAAATATGGCAAACAATAGTGAAGTTAGTAAATTAATCAGCGATTTAGACAAAATAAAATTGCAACTTAAAGAGAGAGAAGAGGAGTTGAACCGCCAATATACCGAATTAAATTTGCTCCAAATTGAGTTGGTTGACAAAGAAGCTCGATTGAATGAACTGCAAAAAATTTTAGACCAAAAAGACAGTGAAGTAAAAGCATTGAAAGATAAGGTTTTGAAAGCATTAACCGGTTTTGAAGGAAGTGGTTTAAAAGTATATGAAAAAAATGGCAAAGTATATGTCTCTATGGACGAAAAATTGCTCTTCGCATCAGCCAGTTGGGAAATCAATAAAGATGGTGAAGCCGCCATCAAAGAGTTAGCAAAAATTTTGGAACAAGACCCTGAAATCAATGTGTTAGTAGAAGGACATACCGACAATGTACCTTATAAAGGTGCCGGACAAGTAAAAGATAATTGGGATTTGAGTGTGATGCGTTCTACTTCGGTGGTTAAGACTCTCTTAAAATCGGCTAATATTGACCCTCAAAGAGTTGCTGCTTCCGGTAGGGGCGAATATTTCCCTATAGAAAATAGCGATACCGCTACTGCTCGTGCTAAAAATAGACGTACCGAAATTATCCTTACTCCCAGATTGGACGAACTCTTTCAAATTATTGGCAATAATTAACCTCTGTCATGCCTTTTGATAGAAAGCTGTCTCTCTGGTATCACGAAAATAGACGGTCTATGCCTTGGAGAGGTGAAACTGACCCCTATAAAATTTGGATTTCTGAAATTATTTTACAGCAAACCCGTGTAAATCAAGGTTGGAATTATTATTTGCATTTTATAGAACAGTTCCCCGACATCATTTCGCTTGCTGCGGCTCCCATTGAAAAGGTGTTGACCGTATGGCAAGGATTGGGATATTATTCACGTGCACGCAATTTACATGCTGCGGCACAGACCATTATTGAGAAATTTAACTGTAAATTTCCCGATCATTATCAAGATATTCTTTCACTCAAAGGCATTGGTGGATATACGGCGGCAGCAATTGGTTCTATTGCCTTTAACCTTCCCTATCCTGCTATTGATGGCAATCTATTTAGAGTGGTTTGTAGGTTATTTGGCATTTTTGACGACATCGCACTTCCTACAACTAAAAAGTTGGTTGAAGAAAAGTGTAGATTATTAGTGAAAGAAATCTCTTACAGCGAGTTTAATCAGGCAATGATGGATTTTGGCTCTCTGCAATGTATCCCTAAGAATCCCGATTGTGAGCGCTGTCCCTTTGCAGACCGCTGTTATGCTTTTCAGCAGCATGCTGTGGCAAATTTGCCGGTAAAAATCAATAAGATTAAAGTTAAAGAGCGTTGGTTACACTATTTTTTAGTCATCAATGACCGCTCAATGCTCATCCGTCAACGAGAAGGAGATGACATCTGGAACTCCCTTTTTGAACTGCCCCTCATAGAGACGCCTAACCACGGCAGTCAAGAACTTTCTATGCAACTGCTACAATTAAAACACCCCCCTCATGCCGACTTCTTTACGACTCACAAACTTACACATCAAAAGCTAAATATTTATTTTTACATCATTAGAAATCAAGAGTTTCATAATAAAAATGAATATCTTTCCATTCCAATAGAAAATCTAAATCACTATCCCTTTCCTAAGGTCATTCAGAAGTTTTTACTTGATTTCACAACTATAGATACGATATAATACTAACTAATGACTCCCTTATTTTCCTTTTTTCTTCAAGACAATCAAAACGGTATAAATCAGAATTTTTAAATCCATTTGCAGGGACATATTTTCAATATATAGGAGATCCCAGCGGAGGCGTTCCAACATTTCGTCCACATTCTCGGCATAACCAAATTTTACTTGTCCCCACGAGGTAATGCCCGGCTTTACATTGTGTATTAAAGTATAATAGGGCGCTCTTGCTACTAATTGGTCAACAAAAAACTGGCGTTCCGGTCGTGGACCTACCAACGACATTTCCCCTTTTAAGACATTGTAAAATTGAGGTGTTTCATCCAAACGCGAACGTCTCATAAATCTACCAAAAGGGGTAATGCGTTCGTCATCCTTACAAGATAATCGAGGACCACCCTCTTCCGAATCGGTGTACATAGAACGGAATTTGATGATATTAAATGGTTTACCTCTTAAACCCACACGTTCTTGACGATAAAAAACAGGTCCTTTAGAGGATAATTTTACGCCAATAGCTAAAATCAAATAGAGCGGTGATAACAAAATGAGTGCTAAAAAAGAGGTTACAATATCAAAAAGGCGCTTGAGATACATCTGTGAGGGAGATAAAAATTCTGGTGAAATAGAGATTAAGGGTTCATATAATACGGAAGAAGCTTTCACGGCACGGAGGAGAAAATCTTCGGTTTGTGGAATGATTTTTAGGGTTATATCACTGCAATTCAAAAACATAATAATTTTCTCAATATATTTTCTCTTGCCGTTTCTAATGGCAATAATCAGTTCCTCTATTTGTTGGTCTTTCACTAATTGGGGTAAATCAGACAAATAACCCATACATGTCAGATGGTCAGGCATTACATCTTCTTCCTCTTCATTCACTTTTACATACCCAATAATAAAATTGCCGGATGATTCTCGCTGTTGGATCACCGCATTATAAGTATTCAATGCAATTAAATCGGAGCCCACAATTAAGGTGTTAAAACCAATTTTACCACTATGAATTTTATTAACTATCTTATTTGTAATCAATAAACGAGGAATATAGGTAAGTGAAAATTGAAGCGAAAACAAAGTAAGAAAACTTGAAAAAAGCCTTGAGTATCCATGAAAACCTTTGAGTAATAAGAGTACAAAAATGACTAAAATCGAGCCAATAAAAGAAATCGTAAAAGTTAACGTGATCTCTTTAAGCCTTGATTTATGATATATTTTATTGTAATATCCTGAAAAAGAATGCAAAATCATCCAAAATAGAGGATAAATTGCAAGTCCGGCAAGAAAAACAGGTTCATGAATAAATTGAAAATAAAAAAAATCACACCTAAAAAAGAGTATCCAAGCCAACACTGCCATAAACAGGTCAAAAATGAGATATTTAAGTGTCAGTAATTTTTTATTCATCTTCAGTTACAATTTTAACATTATCCAAGAAAAAATTAACAGATTTACAACCCTCAGGCAGATAGCCCGTAAGATTGACTACAAAATCTCGTATTACATAATCAAGAGCACCTGCCATGCCGATCACCGACCCAATGTTTATATACACAGATTTCCATTCATTAGTATATCTAAAAAGCACCAAAGGATCATGACACTTCTGATTACTTCCATTAGTATAACGAACTTCAATTGACAAAACAGGAAGATCTATTTCTGCATCATCTTCAAGTTGATAGTCCATTTTGTAATCTAATTGAAGATACATTATCCTTGCATCTCCTCCACCCGCTTTAAAGGTAAGGTCTTTTGAAACAATGTCAAAAAATGAGGTATCTTTATTTAATTTAATAAGCCCCACATAATCTTGTTTATGAGAATCATAAATAATATTAATAGTTGCAGCAGAATCGCTCTCTGTTTCTCTTCTAACAAAAGAAGTGCTTTGCTGAAAAGATTCTATAAGCGGGAAATTGAGTTTACCGGGAGCATATTTAAAACTGATATCATCGGCATTAAGGGTTATAATTCCTCCTTTTTCGGCTGTAATCTCTTTAATAAAAGGAGTCATAAAGATATATCGAGCTAAATGTGTAGAGTTACCATTTACTTCAATAGCAGGAAATATTTG
>JAITTF010000045.1 GCA_031287215.1 Bacteroidales bacterium | reverse complement strand
CCAGCACACCAGGTGTGCCACAATCGAAAGGAAAAAGTAAAATGGAATGTTTAGTAACGATTAAAGATGATATGGGAGCACCATTTCTAAAGAACAGAATTTTTTATTGGTCAGCTGATTCAGGGTTTAAATATCTTGAAGATGTAGATGATATTCGAATTTTAGATGATATTTCTAATCATGTTATCGGAAAACCAATGTTTAGAGTTGAATCATATAAAACAGCACCATGGCATGTACGACTTGCGCAAATCAATGGGGCTTGTGATATCAAATGAGATTGTGATAGAAAAAAATTTATAACAAAGTCTCTCTTAAAATATGTTATAGAATATTTTAAGAGGATTTTTTGTCGTTATAATCTGGAAATAATTCCTATTCAGTGAGCTAGTGAAGCTATTTAATGGTGTAAAAAATGCAGAGTTTGAGAAGTGGAATTTCTCATTCTTCGTGATGTGTTACAAGGATGTTGTGACGTTATTAGACGAAGCGTTCTTATTTTGAAAATAGAGAAACAATATTTCTAAATTTGTGCTATATTTTTACTAATTGCCTGACAAATTTTTTACAAAGTGATATAATTGATTTATTGAGCAATCTAATTTCTTTAAACTATGCTGTTCAGTACATCTTTTGAACTGTTCACAATATTTGGGAAAGGGAATGAGAAGGTGTGTTACTCTAAAAATATAAATTAGAAAGGAGGGAACATATCGTGACTCACAATCAACAATTAAGCATTATTGTGCCTTGCTACAATGAAGAAGAAACTGTTGCGCTTTTTGTGGCAGAGACAGATAGACAGACTGTTGATTTACCTTTAGAATTGGTCTATTATTTTATTGACGATGGTAGTTCTGATGGCACACTCGAAGCGATTAAGGAGTTGAGCAGACAGCATCCACGTATTAAATATCTATCATTTTCTCGGAATTTTGGTAAAGAAGCAGCGCTTTTGGCAGGACTTCAAGCAGCCAAAGGAGATTTTATAGCAGTGATGGATGCAGATTTACAGGATCCTCCTGAGTTGCTGAAGCAAATGTATGATGAGATACAAAAGGGGTACGACATTGTCGGTGCCAGACGCACAAATCGTAAGAGTGAGCCGCCTATTCGTTCCTTTTTTGCCAAGCAGTTTTATAAGCTCATTAATCAAATTTCAGAAACTGAGATGGTGGATGGTGTGCGTGATTTTCGGATGATGACACGCCAAGTTGTTGACGCTGTATTAAGTTTAGAAGAAGTAAACCGATTTTCGAAAGGCCTATTTTCTTGGGTAGGTTTTAAAACTAGCTATATTTCATACGAAAATCGTGAGAGGGTAGCAGGTACAACATCGTGGCATTTCTGGGGATTAGTTAAATACTCTATTGAGGGGATTGTTAATTTCTCAGAGACACCTCTTAATATTGCAACTTTTATAGGGTTTATAACCTTTATTGGCTCGATATTTTTAGGTCTATTTTATGTTATTAAAGCGTTTGCTATTGGCGACCCCGTTCCTGGATTTCCAACCTTGATTACCATACTCTTATTTTTCGGAGGATTACAGCTGTTTTGCTTGGGGATTCTTGGGAAATACATCGCAAAAATTTTCTTGGAAAGTAAAAGGAGGCCTGTTTATATTGTTAGAGAGAAAAATGTTTAGAAATGAGTAAAAATATTAAAATCAATGCTGTAGCTTTACTTTTTAGTTTGTTAATGGTTGTTTATGTTCTTAGTTCACCTCTGATTTCAGGTGATGCAGAGTGGTTTAGAGGGATGGCGAAAGACTGTGACTATCATTATCTGTCCTTCGCTGTATCACGCTATGGCTCTTGGAGTAGTCGTCTTCTGATTGAATCAATTACTGCGTATTTTTCTGTCCATTATATCCAGTTTATCGTGATGATATTTTTAATTAGTCTTTTATTCATGACCTCGATAATCCGATTACTGGAACTTAATGATCAAAAATATCGTCAGTATAGGCTAGTGATTCTCATGATTGCTTTGTTGTTTTTTCCAATCAATTCAGTTTTTGATGGGGCGGGCGTCATTCCAACTATGACGAATTATTATGTACCGATGTGTTTGATGGCCTATGTATTACTCGTTATTAAACAGGAAAGCAAGCTTTATTCATATCTACTTAAATTATTGTCGTTTATTCTTGTTGTTATGCAAGAACAGTTTGCTTTGTTAGCAGCTATCATTTTCATGGTAGTAATTGTTGATCGTTTGATACAAAAATTGCCAACTATCCGATACTTGCCGTTTTTGCTTTTTTCGATGTTAGGGATTTTGTCTGCTAAGTTGTCACCAGGTAATGCCGTACGAAATGCACGAGAAATTAAAGAACGCTTTCCAGATTTTGAAAATGTTAGTCTTATCAGGAAACTGGATATTGGTTTTATTCGGATGTCTTACGATTTGTTGTTTCAGGGACAAATTACCTTGTTTTTCATTTTAGTGTTAATAAGTATCTTGATTTTTGCGATGTTAAAAAGAAAATTTAATCAAGTTGTGGGGTTAATTACGTTATTAGCGATAATCATTCTGCCTTATTTGAATATATGGACACCTCTATCTAAAATGAAAAATGTGTATGACACTTTTCCTAAGGACTCATACGGCAATACCTTATCCATTACAGGCCGGACAATTGATTCTGTCTATCCAGACTTGATGATGATTTTGATGATAGTGACCATTTTGCTTATTATATGGACTGTGTTGACAACAACTCGTGATAGGGTTATTGTTTTGACCTTGTTA
>JAITTF010000151.1 GCA_031287215.1 Bacteroidales bacterium | reverse complement strand
AAAGTTGTTCCAATTGGCAATTCGTTGTAATTGTTCTTGTTGTGAAGGCAGAAAAGTGCCGATACCGGAAATTGATTCTACTAAACCGAAATGTTTGAGAGTGTCAAGCAATGGCAAATGGTGTTCATAGGTAGAAAGTGCCTCCTCTTGCGACTGACCTTCAGCCACAAAATAGACTATTCCCTTACCTTTTTTCTCCACTTGTTGCATCATGTCCTGCATATCTTTATGCTGTTGTTCGGTCATGTAGTTGATAACATTTATATCCGGTTCAAACGCCGTAAACTGACTCAAATACAAGAATACCATCGTCAACACACAAAACAAAATCGTAAATACACGAGTAAACTCTCTCTGTTTAAACCATTTAAACCAATTAATCCATTTTGAACTTTTTGTGTTCCGTTCTCCGTATTCCGTATTCCGTGTTCCGTTCTCCTTTCGTATCAAATGCGGCAAAAATACCAAAACAAAAATAATTGTTCCTATGAGCAGCAGCGAACCTAACAATCCTAAATCGCGCATGGCAGGCGAATTGATAAAAGCCAAACTGAGAAAAGCACCTACTGTAGTAATATTCCCAATAATCAGGGGCGGAATAATCTCCTTGAGTGCCTGTTTGCGATTCAGTTCATGTTTGAGGTGGTCAACAAAATGAAGTGGATAATTGATGGCGATACCAATAAATATAGAACTTATGCCCAATGCTATAGCTGAAATACTGTCTTTAAAAATCGCTAAAACACCCAAGGCAAATAACCAACCAAAGAGTATCGAAAAGAAAATTAAAAATAGATTTCTCGCATTCCGAAAAGAGTAAATCAACAGTGCAAAAATTAAAATTACTGATAAAGCAATGGATAAAATGCTGTCATTTTTAATTTGAGTAGCATTCGTAACTGCGATTGCCGGTGCTCCAAAGCAGGTAATTTTTAAATCTGAGAAATCTTTGTTGGTCTCTTCAATAGTCTGATTTACAAGTACTAACAGTTCTGAATTATGGGCAGTTTCACTCACACCATAAGGGGAGGTGATAATGACCATTCCTTTTCGTCCTTGATGGGAAAAGAGGTACCCATTTTTGACTTGTTGACTATTGCCTACTTGGAAGTCTTGTAATTTTAGTAAAAGAGGCGAGAATAGGTGCAGCGGGTCAGTTAGAACAGAATTTCGCATGATACTGCCTGAAGGAAGCATCAAAAGTCGTTTGTCTTCTGCTATTTGAGAAGCAATATAGTCTTCTTTTTGCAACAAAGAGTCAATTCTAAGGTAATCCTCTTCGTTGAGAAAATAGGGCACATTTTGTTGGATAAATTCGATTAAATCTAAAAATTGCGTTTCATCTACTTGAGCAATGATTTCCGGTATGCTATGTAGAGAGTCTTTATCAATCAATCGTGAAGCAAATTGGTCTATGGCTTCCATAATTCGCTCTTCATCATGTAGGGCTGTATCAGACAAGGAAAAGTTGATTATCAGTTTGTCTGAGCTTCCAATATGTTGATATACAGCACTAATCTGTTTATTTGATTCATTATTAGGGAGAAAATCAGCAATATCTTCTTTATAGTGTAAGTTTAAGAGAGAGAGAGTTAATCCCGCCATTACCACTATTAAGACACTGATTAACAGTTTTTTTTTATCAACAAAAAAATCGTACAGAGAGAGGAAAAATTTATTCATGCTTTAACGATAAATGAGACAGCAAATAAAAAAATTTAGCCGGATAGCCATAAACGATTGCCAATAAGCAAAATAGCGCATTTAAGAGAGAGATACGGAAAAAGTCTTTTGCGGGGCGGAAATGGGAAATACGGACTCCTTCTTCAGGATAATAGACCTGAATAGGAATAGGGATTAGTTTAATGTTACGCCAAGCAGATCTTACAAGTAGTTCTAATTCAGCTTCATAACGAGATGTGATCGGTCTCATCCCCTTCATTTGGTTGAGAGGATAGAGTCTAAAACCGGTTTGAGTATCCGGCAACTTGTTTCCTGTTTGCACTACGAACCAAAAATTAGAGAATTTATTAGCAAAGCTATTCTTTGCCGGCATATTTTCCTGATGTAAATTGCGGCTTCCGACAATCAAAGCATTTGGATTTTTAGAGATGACCTCTACGAAAAGGGGTAAATTTTCGGGGAGGTGTTGCGAATCAGAATCCATAGTGATGGCATATTTAAAACCGATAGACTCAGCTACATCAAAACCTTTACTTAGTGCATATCCTTTACCTCTATTGGGGGAGTAAGGAAGCACTGTAATATCTGGTTGATAATGTGATAAGATTTTATTTGTGTCATCTGTAGAACCATCATTCACCACTATTACCGAGAAATTGTAAGGCAAAACGGCATCCAGTACTTGCGGCAAGAACTTGGCATTGTTGTAGGTAGGGATAATAATGCAGATGTCCGACTGTTTCATATTACCTCCAAATTCAATTTAGCAAATTGTACATTGTCGTGAGCTACTAAAACTGAAAATGTAGATCCGAAATCAGTCTGAATGATTTTTGAAAATGCAAAGACAACACTCAAAACGGACGATACCTTAATGACTGATAAGAATTTAATATTATTCACTTTCCTTAGAACCAGCTTTTTGTCGAGATGCATTTCCATCAGCTCCTTAGCAATTTGCACTAAACAGACTCCCGGTGTAATAGGATGCCCCGGAAAATGCGCTTTAAAAATAACATGTTGAGGATTGAACGTAAGTTGACAGTCAAAACCGATTTCTGTCTTCGTTTTTTGCTCCATTTTATAAAAATCGTCAAACAGTTTCATCAGAGGCTATCATTTTCGTTTACAATCATTTATGAGATAATAATTAACATTCAATAAGACAAGTTATGCTGTCTTCAATGGTTTTGCAAATATACTATTTATTTGGAAATTAAATTGTATGTTTTGAAGTGGTTATTGCAATATTTTGCTTTATATATCGTACATCAGCTGACAATCATGTCAATAACTTTTTCCATGTTTATCTCTGCACAAACTTGAAAAAGTATTTTCTTTGCTCTTGATAACTAAAAAAAAGTTGTCGTCTTTAATAGATAAAATAATTTGTGTTTCAACACTACAATTACCCTTCCACAAAAGCGCCATTCGCAGCTCGCTCTCCGATTTCAGGCAAGAAGAGTGGATGACCAATGTGCCGCTGTAGGTGGTAAGTAATATTGTGTGATATTTTGTATTATTTTTTTTTATCGAATCATAATGGTTTATTGTAATGAAAATTTATCATTAGCAATTTTTTGATTAAATTGTTTGTTTTTTAAGAAAATAGTGGTCGTATCGCCGTTAGGTTCGTTCATTTCCACTTTTTCTGCAGAATAATCTTTAACATTAAAATAGATATAGATAGCAGAAAACATTTTTTTAACCTCTTTTTGCTGGGGTATCATCTCTGCTTTCCACTGATCTTTACTGTTGAAATAACTAATATTAAAATCCTTAGTATCTACCAATCCTTTACCATTGATACAATTCATCATGAATTTAATAATCTCTTGAAAAAAGCGGTTTGCTCCCCCGTCAATCACCTTTGTCTTCCCATCTCCTGTTTTCATGGAGATCTTTCCGTTGTTGAGTGCAAACACATAGACCGAAGGTGAGAGATATTCCCATCTCAAGCTGTTGTCGTTACGATAATACATTTTACCCTTAGAGATCATCTTTTCGTTTAAAATAGACATGGCTTTAACTTGTTCAAAATCACAAATTAAGCTATTTAATTGAGCTGAAGAAGCCGTAATTTTGTCAACCATCAATTTTTTCTGATCCGCTGTTGCAGGGATAAAAGATTGAGCAGAAATTTGCCCCGAAATGGTGATGGCGAGGAGGAAAAGTGGGATGATTTTTGGGAACATTTTTTTGAAGTTAAGAAGTTGAAAAGGTAGAGGGAGTTAAAGGAATTAAATGTATCAG
>JAITTF010000363.1 GCA_031287215.1 Bacteroidales bacterium | reverse complement strand
TTTTACTTTGGAAATTCGTTATATCCATCGCCATTGGGCGTGAAAACATTCGGCAGGATGTAAATACTGCAATCTTCACCCGTTCTGATTTTTACAGGGATGAGATACTCGTACCCAATATTCACCATCCTCATAGACGTAGTAGGTAGCATTGGTACTGTGGTCTTGCCAAAGGTAGTCTAAGGCATGAGGTTCGTAGGTATTTAAGAAGACTGCTACAACCTCGCACAAGTTGGTATCTGCCCCCAAATCCAACGTAAAAGGAGGATAAATAGATAAATACATATATCCAGAGGTAATGGACAAAAAATATGATAAAAAGTAGCATCCTTTTTATGTTTTTGATTGAATGATACATCAAAAAATGTCCAAATATCATTCAAATATTTTGATTATTTTTGCACTGTTAAAATATTTGAATAAATGGGTATCCTCGTACTAATATTAATCTCTATCGGGTTGGCAATGGACTGTTTTGCAGTCAGTTTTAGTGCCAGTACTTTGCAACCGGACTTGAAATTCAAGCACAGTTTGTTGATTGGCTTCTCCTTTGGGTTCTTTCAGGCTGCTTTTGCCTTTTTAGGGTGGTTAGGCGGAGCAACCATCGCAGAAGCTATTAGTGCTATTGACCATTGGATCGTCTTTTCCATTTTATTGGTAATAGGTCTCAAAATGATTTATGAAGCTTTTAACAATAACGAGGAGTCCAAAGACCGTAATATCATCCACCTCCCTAATCTACTGTTACTCTCAGTCGCTACCAGCATTGATGCTTTAGCTACAGGGTTCTCTTTTTCTTTAAGTGAGGTCAATATTGCGATAGCTTGTAATATTATTGGCATTTTTTCGTTACTATTTTCGATCATTGGAGTTTATGGAGGCAAAAAATTGAGTAAATTTATAAAACCCAAGTATGCCGAACTTATAGGCGGTATTATCTTGATCTTGATAGGAAGTAAAATATTAGTCGAACATTTAATACATTAGAAAACCAAATCTGTCTGCCAAAGGAGTGGACATTAAACGAAAAATTATGAAAAAACTGATCTTCATGCTCATCGCCTTGTTGGCAATGCAAACCATTTTTAGTCAAGACTTGATTATCACTAAAAAAGCAGAAAAAATCACTGCCATCATTTTAGAGATAGGCGAGACTTCTGTCAAATACAAGAAATTTGACAATCAGGAAGGACCTATTTACAACATCAAAAAAGTGGATATCGCAACCATCTTCTATCAAAACGGTTCTTTTGACGTTTTTACTGACGATAATATTTATTTTCAGGATGATTATCAACCCGTTTATCAAGATATTGATTTGAATACTTTGTATCGGTCGGGAAGAAATTATTATATGAAAGATGCTTACGGCAACAGAGTTCAAATGTTTCATTGGCGCCATTATGATAAAGACTATGAGGCTTTTTTGAAAAACAACTGTCAAGAGGCGTATGATGTCTATAAAAAAGGAATAAAATTAACAAAAATAGGACTTGCCTTTGATGTTATTGGGGTTCCTATGTACATAGCAGGTCTTATATTTACTTCCACCGAGACTCATTATAATACTACGTATGACAATATTATTACTGCCCCAATTTTTGTAGATGAATTATATTATTCCGGTATTGCGTTCATAGCATTGTCCTCTGCGATGATTATCGCGTCAATTCCTTTACATATTGTAGGAAACCATCTCAAAAGGCACTCTTCAGTAAATACATATAATGATTTTTGTTCGCAAAAGCCTAAAACTTCTTCGTCCTTAAATGTCTCCCCAATGGGGGTTGGGTATAAATTGAAATTCTAATCATTATTGCAATTATTAGCCCACCATAAAAGAGGTATTCTACGACTTCCATCGGAATGGTGTAGATCTCTAAAATCAATATTATCAAATAGTAATCAGCAAACATCAATAATCTATCACCCAAAAGTAGGGTCTTCCTAATTTATTACTATCAGTTACTTGCTTCCGAATCATCTCTTTAAATTGAGAATAGGTAATCATTTTCGTTTTTTTCTTGCATTCCGGTTTACTGATGGGTATTTCTTCCTCCGAGAGAATAAGCGAAGTAGCGGTATATACCTTAGCGCCGTTGCCTTCATTGACCTCCAAAATGATGCCGGGAAGCCCACAATAGATATCCGGTCCTATGGAAATCGGCATATCCAATGCAAACCATGCCACTACCTCTTTTTCTTTAATAGAATCATAATAAAAAGCATCAATACAGATATGTCCTGCTACCTCTTTCATGCTATTTCTAATTTTCCAGTTTTGACAAACAAGTGTATCTTCAATCCCATAACTTTTTTCCAAGAATGTCTGGTAATCAAACATTTTATTTTCCTCTCTATTTCTATACAAGATATAAACATGATCATCAGCCCTACTCCATCTTTCGTTATTCTCGTCTCGAAGTTTTTCATAGCGACTTGCTATAGTGTTGAATTTCAACTCTGCATAACTTTTATATTCAGAATTTTTTCCCCACACATAGGCACTTCGATCTTTACTCTCTTGTGAAAGAGATTTATTGGTTTCCATCATTTGACGCCAGTCGGTTGCGACTGTATATTTTATTACTCCATTGCTATTTTGTGCATATAATGCAGGGAAAAATGCAAAAAATAGAGCAATTTGTACATATTCAAATAATTTATTCATAATATTGAGGATTAGAAAAACGAATTTTTATTATCTGTATTGAAACCTTTCATGTTATAAGAGAATGTCAGCAAAAAATAGCGTGCCAAGGTAGGATTTTTGGAGTATTGGATGTAATTGATACCTGCGACTTGAGCAATCTCTTTACTTTGGTTCAGAATATCTATCGCCGCTAATCTCAATTCAAAGCGATTTTTCTTACCTAATACCTGTCTTATAGAGGCATTTAAAGTATGAATATCCTGATTAAAGGCTAATTCTTTATTATTATAATTTGTGAAACGATAATCGACTTCAAAATAAGTTTTCTTATAGATTTTCCAATCGACACTAACACTGGCATTATAATTCATATATTTCTGATTTCTATCAACTTGAATAGAATAATTAGTAAAATTTTGCGAGATACCTCCATTAATATAAAAGCTCAAAATTTCTTTTACTGAAATATGGAAACCACCATGAGCACCCCAATTTTTAGCATAGGAGATATTTTTGACGCTATTGATAAAAACCGGAGAATTGTTAAAATTGGCATCGGCACTCAGATTCATCGTGAGAATTGTTTTTACTATCGGAAAATTCGTCCAAAAATAGGCACCAACTCTATTGCCACCGGCAACATTTGCCGGAGTATAACTCGTTACGTAACCGAGATTATTGACATATTCTATCAATTGATTATAGACTATTTGACTTTGATAAAAGGAGGCATTAGCACTCAACGAAACGTTGAACATAGAGGCATTATTCCAATAGGAAAGTCTGCCACTGATAGCATGATTCCGTTCCGGAGTGAGTAGTGGATTGCCATTGGTTTTATAGAATGTATTGGACAAATCGGGCATTGGGAAGAGGTAGTTGATACTGGGTTCCTTCACATCAAATTTGTAGGAGAAATTAAGTCTCACATTTTTAGGTAACGTAAAATTAGCAGAAAAATAGGGAATAAAATTATTATAACTAAAACTATTCTTTTCTGAAGCACTTGTTCGCAATTCGCTGAGTGCGTCTAAAATCAGAGATTGAAAAGCACCACCCAACGTAATCGTGATGCCGTTGTACATATAATTCAAACTTACTCCTGCTCTATTGTATAACATTGTATTCTTGTAATTTACCCAAAGAGAATCGATCTCTTGATGATGGTTGCCGGGGTCAGTAGAGAAATTTTTATTAAAATTAGCATTAATTCTAAAATTATAGAAACCCAACAACGAAAAACGTTTGGAAAGGGGTTCTACGTACAGCAAACTCGATTTAAGGGTATGGTCTTCCGAATTATTATTATTTTGAACGATAAATTTAATCTGATCTGAAAGGGAAACGGCATCATAGAAGTCGTTGATATTTTTGATATTTTCAATTCCTTTACCATCAGAGAAATCATAAGCAGCACTCATGGCAAAACTGCGACGTTTTTTCTGAAATTTATGTTTATAAATCGCCAATAATTTAAGGTTTAGATTACCATCATCTTTGGTATTATCAATATGATTTTGATTAATATTGACAAATTCGTTATTTTGGAACAGTTGATTGCCGGCATGGCGATTGCCCATCAAAGAATAATCCACGTTAGCTTTAAAAATCAGCGAGTTCATAGTATCTATTTCATATTCTAATCGAGTAGAGAAGCTATGATTTTGTCTTGTATTATTATTATTAAGCGTATCAAAACGCCAGAAGGTAGAATCTTGCAGAAAAGTTTGTCTATTGGCAAATTGGTCGCTCAAAGTTTTATTGAGGGTATAGAAATAGCCTACATTATATTTTATTTTTTTATTGTAATAATTGTAATTGACACCGCCCCCTGCATTTTGAGAGAAGCCGGAACCTCCATAAGAATAATTAGAAAAGTAAATATAATTCCCATAATGATTGCCACTTTCAAAGCCAAAATTCCCATCATCATGACCGCTATTCATGCTTTGTCCGTAGAAATCCATATACTCATTCCAATCCAAATTAGAAACGTTTATATTGTTACCATATCCTATAAACGAGAGTTGTTGTTTGTCATTAAACCAGTTAAAATTGCCATTCCCCATCCACCGGTGAGGTGCATCTTTCCCATATCCGTAACCGGCAGTAATTTTTCCAAAATAGCCTTTTTTATACTCATTTTTAAGTTCGAGGTTCATCACCTTCTCCTCCGAACCATCTGCAATACCTGTAATCTTCTCTTGTTCAGACTTTTCTTCATAAACCTGTACTTTGGAGATGGCTTCAGCATCTAAATTCTTAGTAACGGTTTTAGGGTCATTGCCAAAAAAGGTTTTTCCATCCACATACACTGTAGAAACATCTTTTCCCATAGTCTGTATTTTCCCGTTAGCATCTACTTCAATACCGGGCAGTTTTTTGAGCAGGTCTTCCACAGTAGAGCCTGGTGGCACTTTAAAGGTAGAGGCATCATATTCGACCGTATCACCCTTGATAAAGATAGGTGCTCTTGCCTCTTTGATGACCACTTCCATCAGAAAATTAGCAATAGGGGCTAAGGTAATCATACCCAAATTGATCGTTTTTTCCTCAGTAGGGTTAATCTTTACTCTATAAGGCATGTAGGTAATATGCGAAACCTGCAAAATATAGTTATTGTTTTTTACATTTTTAAAAGAGAAGATCCCTTGTGCATTAGAAGAGGTATAATTCAGCAATGTAGAATCTTTTGGATTCAGCAGCATTACTGTAGCAGTGGAGACAGGAGTATTGGTACTATCTTGTAATTGACCTGAAATGGTAATTTGTGCTTTTCCGACAGAAGCCATCAGCAATAGTAAAATAAGAACGAAGGATATCTTTTTCATAATAAGGGATTGTCGATAAAAAAAACGTTGTCGTTAGTTTCCAATAACGCTACAAAGATAAGAATTATTTTAGATAAAAATAAAATAAATAGTAACTCTTAATCATTCATCACAACTCTCTCTCTCTCTTTGCATTTCAATCCGCAACATATTTAACGCTGCAACTGCGGCAAGTTGAATGATGTGCGACCTACCTCCAATGGATCCGAAATGAAATAATTGGGTGGTGAGCTTTGTGGTCGTAGCGACAGCAATCCACACTGTGCCCACAGGCTTATCTTCACTACCCCCCTCCGGTCCGGCAATACCTGAAATGGCAATGCTATAATCTACATCCATCAAATTCATCACATTCAAAGCCATATCACTCACTACCTCTTCACTGACGGCACCATGTTTTTTAAGATTGGGTTCTCTGACATTCAATACCTCTCTCTTGATCTCATTGGAATAGCTCACTACAGAACCTTTAAAATAGGCAGAACTTCCCGGCACAGCCGTAAATAAATGCGAGAGAAAACCGCCGGTACAACTTTCAGCAACCGCCACTGTTTTATGCCTCTTGGCGAGTAATGCCCCAAGCACCTCTTCTAATTGATTGTCTTCACAACTCCAGATGTATGCTTTAGCAATTTGAATAAGTTTGTCAACCTCTTGTTGTAGTAGTTTCTCTAACGTTTCAGGGTTGTCTCCTTTGCCGGTAAGTCGCAAACGAATGATACCGGGACGGGGCAGGTAAGCCAATTGAATACACTCCGGAAGTTGTGCTTCCCATGATTCTAAAAGATCTGAGAGGGCACTTTCAGCGATGCCGGCAGTCTGTACTACACGATGTTGAATGTAAATATTTTGACTGAATTTCTTAGTGGCTAAAGGCAAAACCTCTTCTACGAGCAATCGTTTCATCTCAAAGGGCACTCCGGGAAGGGCAACCAATACCTTTCCTTCATTTTCGATCCAGATACCTTGTGCCGTACCGTTGTAATTAGGCAAAACGATACTCCCTTGAGGAACCATGGCTTGCGACAGATTAGACCCTGTCAAGGAGGCTCCTCTTTCTTTCAATAATTTAGAAATGAGAACTTTTGCATGCTCATCTTTTACTAAAGTCGTGTGAAAATAGTCGCAAATAACCTGCTTGGTTTTATCATCTTTTGTAGGTCCTAATCCACCGGTCATGACGATAAAGTTACTCTTTTGAAAGCAGGAGGCAATAGTATCTTTAATTTCATCTTCTCTATCCCTAATGACAATACACTCTTCTATTTCAATGCCCACGGCATTAAATTGTTGCGCCATAAAAGCGGCGTTAGTATTGATAACCTGTCCGATGAGCAGTTCGTCTCCAATATTGATTAGAATCATTGTGCAATTTGTTTAGTTTGTTTTGAGAAAGATAGATAAAGCAAAAATAGGGTAATCAAAACTAATACTAATACGGCACCCGACTGGTTGCCATTCATCAAAGAAGTAACAAAAGTCATGATAGGAGGTACTAGGGCACCACCCACAATGGCGGTAACCATCAACCCTGAAATAGTATTGGCTTTTTGAGGTAAGGTTTGCATAGCTAATGAAAAAATGATGGCAAAAATAGAGGAAAAACCATATCCCGCTATGCCAATCAGACAGAGTATCAAGAGTTGGTCTTTGACAAATAAAAGTCCTGTCAATGCCAACATACCTACGACAATATGAATCCGAAAATACTTCATCGGATTGACCTTCATCAGTAAAGCAGCCCCGATAAATGCACCAATAGTACGACAAGCAAAATAGATGCTCGACGCTAATTGTACTACCTTATCTCCGGTAGTAAGTCCTAATCGTTCTACTAATAGCTTAGGAGCTAACATATTAACACCTACATCAATGCCAACTACTACCATAATGCCGATAAAAAACAGTAATATTTTTGAGTTTTTGAGCGTTTGCAATGCATCGGTCATCGAAGTTGATTCTGTTTGTGACTCTTTTTCGATCGGTACAAACATGAGCCATAAAGCCGCAATGATGGTGACAGTGCCAAAAACGGGGAAGATGTAACTCCAATTACCCCACGTATTGATGGCAAATAGCGCAATGAAGGGACCGAAAAAAGAAGATAAGGCTTTAAGTACTTGACCGGCAGTAATTGAACCAGTCAATTGCTTCCCTTGGACAATGTTGGATAATAACGGGAATAACGAAACTTGTAGAATCGCATTGCCAATGCCTAATAAAGCAAAAGCTATAAAACAGACCGTCATGTTCAAGGTTCCCGATAAAATAGGCATCATCATGCCGATAAAAGTTACGAATAAACTTAAAAGTACCGTATTTTTGCGCCCTATTTTATTCATTACTCCTGCAAAAGGAATAGAAAATAATAAAAACCAGATGAAAACCATGCTGGGTAGAAATCCTGACATCTGTTCGGATAAACCAAATTCTTCCTTTACATACGAAGTTGCTATCCCTACAACATCAACAAAACCCATGATAAAAAAGCCAAATAATACAGGTAGTAAGGCTAAAATGATATTTTTTTTCTTCATAACAATTGAATTTCAAATTGTGATTAAAATGTTCTGCAAAGGTAAATTTTTTTTTTTAATAATTGACTCTTCTATAAAAATAACTTACAAAAAAACAAGATAGATTTGTTAAATTCATAAAAATGTTGTATCTTTGCACCCTTAAAAAATGTTAAAATTTGAAAAGAACAATCATTCCAATTTCTCCTGTTAAAAGGAGAAGAAAAAAAATCAACAAACTACATTATAGAGTCGCAGTTATAGGTGGCGGGAGTTGGGCTACAGCTATCATTAAGATATTGACTGATAATTTAGACCACATTTATTGGTGGGTAAGGGAAGAGGAAATTGCAGAAGGAATTTCCAAATTTGGACATAATCCATTATATCTTAGTTCAGTTTATATTGATTCTTCAAACATTATCATCAGTACTGATCTAAAAAAAATAGTGTCTCGCGCAGATTATATCATTGTAGTTACACCTTCTGCCTTTCTAAAAAAAACTTTAGAATCTCTCAAATCAAGTCGATTAACAAAAAAGAAAATTATCACGGCGGTTAAAGGTATTGTTCCTGAAACAATGCAAGTCATCAGCGATTATTTTAAGACAGAGTTTCATATTCCCGTTTCTAATTTAGCCATGATTAGTGGACCTTCTCATGCAGAAGAGATTGCTCGAGAAAAAGCAACCTATCTTACAGCAGCCTCATCCAATGTTGAATTTGCTGAAACAATTGCAAAGTTTTTTACAAATAGATACGTGAGAACCATTGTTTCTACAGACATGTTAGGAGCTGAAATGGCAGTAGTTTTAAAAAACATTTATGCACTTGGCGCAGGTATCTATTCAGGGTTAGGTTATGGAGATAATTTTATTGCTGCTTATCTCTCCAATTGCGTAAAAGAAATGACAAAATTTGTTTCTGCGCTCTATCCTGATGATTCAAGAGAAATGTCAGACTCAGTATATCTTGGTGACTTATTAGTTACTGCTTACTCAAGTTTTAGTAGAAATAAACAATTTGGCACAATGATTGGACACGGTCTTAGTGTGAGAGTTGCGCAATTAGAGATGCGCATGGTAGCAGAAGGATACTATTCATGCCGATGTATTCATGAAATCAATAAAAAATTTAATATATACATTCCTATTGCTGAAGCGGTTTATAGAATTTTATACGAAGGAACTAATGTTCTTACTGAAATGAATTCTATTGCAGAAAGATTCGCATAATTTTTACATCCGTCTTGAATAAGAGGTGTCAAAATCGGTACGAGAAAGTAAAGACCTACCTAAGGTTACCTCATCAGTAAATTCCAACTCCTCCCCTATTCCAATGCCACGTGCTATGGTAGTTATAGTCTTAACCTGTTCTTTGATATTTTTATGGATATAAAAATTGGTAGTATCCCCCTCTACGGTAGCAGGAAGTGCTAATATAACCTCGTTGATGTGCTCTTCTTTTACTCTTTTAAAAAGAGACTCCAAAGTAAGTTGATTGGGACCAATTCCATCTACAGGAGAGATAATACCTCCCAACACATGATATAAACCGGTAAATTGAGCGGTATTTTCTATGGCAATAATATCCCTAATATCTTGCACTACACAAATAGTAGTAGTATCTCTTTTAGGTTGTTGACAAATAGTACAAATATCTGTATCAGAGATATTATGGCATATTTTGCAATAACAAATTTTAGATTTAAGATTTGCGATAGCATCCACAAAAGATTGAACATTGACCTCATCTTCTTTCAATAAATGCAACGCTAACCGTAAAGCGGTACGTTTACCAATGCCGGGCAACTTTGCAATTTCATTGACCGCATTATCAAGATATTGTGAATAAGAACTAAACATTATTGTACAGAGGATTGTCTTACAAAATGTTTCATTTCAAAAGGAATTTCCATAGAAAGTTCTACATAACCTCCAAACTCTTCACCATCGTACCAAGGAGATTGATAAATCATCTTTTTAACCCCATTTTTTTCAATTGTATAACAATTAATGGTGTGGTTTTGGAGTAGTTCCAACAATTTAGCTCTTGCCGGTTCGGGATGACAGTCTAACAACGATTTACCTATAAGACTTTCGCCGTCTCTGACGAAAGTCTTAATAGCTTTTTCGTTCATACTCAGAATGATGCCCTCTTTATCACATACCGTGATAGAGAAAGGGACATTAGCAGCAACCGCATTCACACTTTGGAAATTTAATGGCAGCTTGAGCAGCAGCAAGACGTGCAACAGGTACTCTAAATGGAGAACAAGAAACATAAGTCATACCTGCTTGATAGAAAAATTCAACAGAAGCAGGGTCTCCACCATGTTCACCACAAACACCCACTTTTAAGGTCGGTCTTGAACTTTTTCCTAATTGGACACCCAAATTTACTAATTGTCCAACACCTTCTTGGTCTAAGGTATTGAAAGGGTCGGCAGGGATAATTTTTTCTGCTGTATATTCCCCAACGATAGCATTCACATCATCACGAGAGAAGCCAAAAGTCATCTGGGTAAGGTCATTAGTACCAAAAGAGAAAAATTGTGCTACTTCCGCAATTTGGTCTGCTACTAAGGTTGCTCTCGGTATTTCGATCATAGTACCATATAAAAATGGGATTTTAATGCCAAATTTAGCTTCCGTTTCTACTAATACTTTTTCTGCAATTGCTTTTTGGTGTTTCAGCTCATTCACATTGATCGTCAACGGCACCATAATTTCTAATTGAGGGTGGAAACCTTCTTTTAATAATTCTGCGGTAGCTTCAAAAAGTGCACGGAATTGTGTAGCACTGATTTCAGGATATACAATTCCCAGACGAACACCACGTAATCCCATCATAGGATTTACTTCGTGGAGCGCATCGATACGGGCTTTAATATCTTCAAAAGACATTCCTTTTTCTAAAGCAAGTTCTCTCTGTTTTTCTTCCGTATTAGGAACAAATTCGTGGAGTGGAGGATCCATTAAACGGAATGTTAATGGTTTGCCATCCATAACTTTCAAAGTGCCTTTAGCAGCATCTTTAATATAAGGTTCTAATTCATTCAAAGCAACAACACGTTCTTCTGTATTCTTAGCAAGGATCATATTACGTAGTTTAGTCAAAGGAATTTCACTATTTTTACCATAGAACATGTGTTCGATACGGAATAGTCCAATACCTTCTGCACCAAAATCGATAGCATTTTGAGCATCTTCAGGAGTATCGGCATTAGTACGAACGCCCATCGTTCTGAAAGAGTCCACAATTCTCATAAATTCTTGAAAACGAGGATTTTCAGTAGCATTGATCATATTGATAGCGGTATCATAAACCCAACCTTTAGTACCATTCAAACTGATAGTATCTCCTTCTTTATAGGTTTTATTGCCAATAGTAACGGTTTCTGCAGCCAAATTGATTTTAATAGCATCACAACCTACGATACAGCATTTTCCCCAGCCTCTTGCTACGAGGGCAGCGTGAGAGGTCATCCCACCACGGGCAGTCAAAATACCATCTGCAGCTCTCATACCTTCAACGTCTTCAGGGTTGGTTTCTTCACGAACCAAGATATTATTGATATTTTTTGCTCTATATGCCATAGCTTTTTCGCTGGTCAGTGCGATTACGCCCACAGCACCACCGGGACCTGCCGGCAGACCTTTCGCTATAACCGTTTTTTTCTTTTCATCTGTAGTATCTAAAATAGGATGTAAAAGTTCGTCTAACTGGTCTGGAGTAAGTCTTAAAACTACATCTTTAGGTTCAATCAACTTCTCTGCCAACATATCCAAAGCCATATTCAAGGCTGCTACACCGGTACGTTTACCTACGCGGCATTGCAACATATAGAGTGTATCTTCTTGAATTGTAAATTCAATATCGAGCATATCTTTGTAATTAGTTTCCAAGATATTTCTGATATTATCCAACTCTTTATAGGTTTCAGGCATTAATTCCTGCATAGAGTGGAGGTGTTTATTTTGTTCATTTTTAGTAGCATCGTTGAGCGGGTTAGGGGTACGGATACCGGCAACCACATCTTCTCCTTGAGCATTGATCAACCATTCGCCGTAGAATTGATTTTCTCCGGTAGCAGGGTTACGTGTAAATGCAACACCGGTAGCTGAGTTGTCGCCCATATTACCAAAAACCATAGCTTGTACGTTTACAGCAGTACCCCAATCATCTGGGATACCTTCGATACGGCGGTAAGAGATCGCTTTTTTACCATTCCAGCTTTTAAAAACGGCTTTAATACCACCTTCTAACTGAGCTTTAGCATCATCAGGAAAATCTACACCTATAGTAGCTTTGATTTTCGCTTTAAAGGCATTAGCCAGATCGAGAAGTTCTTCGGCTTTAATATCTGTATCAGAAGCATAACCTTTTGCATGTTTGTATTCGTCCAGCATATCGTCCAAGATTTTGCGAATACCAACACCTTCAGTAGGTTCAAGACCTTCTGCTTTTTCCATTACAACGTCTGCATACATCATAATAAGACGTCTGTATGAGTCATATACAAAGCGAGGGTTATTCGTTTTTTTAATCAATCCCGGAAGGGTTTTAGAGGTTAAACCGATATTTAAAACAGTATCCATCATTCCCGGCATAGAGCTACGGGCTCCTGAGCGACAAGAGATTAGCAGTGGATTTTCAGCGTCATCATATTTCAAGCCCATCACTTGTTCTACATTTTTCATTCCTTCCCATACTTCAGCCATCAGGCTATCAGGAAGTTTAGCTCCGTTTGCATAATAATCGGTACAACATTCTGTTGTAATGGTAAGACCGGCGGGGACAGGAAGACCTAAGAGGCACATCTCTGCCAGGTTTGCACCTTTACCACCTAATAAATTTTTCATGTCAGCTTTACCTTCAGCTTTCTTTCCGCCAAAGGTATATACGTACTTTACTTTGCTCATTTTTAATATTTTAAGATATAATTAGTATTGCTTTTTTTGTTTCAATTTTAGGCGTGCAAATATACAAAAAAATGCGCTTCGTTGAGTTGAAAATTCAAATATAAAAAAAATGTGTATCTTTGCAAGTCTGAATAGAAATAGATTTATTTACAATAATGGATAGAATTATCACGCTCATCAGTGATTGGAAATTAAGAGATGCCTACATAGGTATGTTCAAAGGGACATTAATCAAACATTTTCCAGAAATTAATATTCTTGATATAACACATTCCATTGATAAACAAAATATTGAACAGACCGCTTTTATTTTAAGAAATAGTTTCCGGTCTTTTCCAAACAATTCTATTCATCTTATTCTTACCGGATTAACTACATACCCTAAATTAGATCCTATCATACTATTTTACGAAGACCATATTTTTATTGGGCAAGACAATGGCATTTTTTCTATGCTTGTAGAACAAAATACCAATTATACAGCTTGCCAATTTCAAGAATTAGATCCTAAAACTACTACTATTGACAAGATATTACAACTTATTGACTTGTATTTTCAGAATAAAATCGAACGAAATTGCAAGCCTATTTCTAATTTTCTTAGAGTACCTATCCAACGACCTTTCTTTGATGCTAAAACTCATAAACTCTCAGGCAAGATTATGTATATAGATTCGTTCTGTAATGCAATCACTAATATACCCACTTTACAGTTTCTTGAAATTAGAAACAACAACAACTTTACTGTCTCTTTTGGAAATAAAAAACACGTAGAAAGTTCGGCATATTATGATGACTATAATCCAAAAGAATATGACATATATTTAACAGCCGGTAGATTTGGATATATAGAGATTACGATCAATCACGGAGAACTTGCCAACATGACCTCCATCTGGATTGATGATGCAGTAGAGATTACTTTTAATGAATAATGCCGGGAATGATCACAAAAAGATAGTATTGGCAGAAGTGCTCTTAACTTCTTTATTTTCACTTGTGTAAAAACAGAACACAATTCATAAATAGATGAAAATGAAAGAACTATTGCACCTAAATAGCCATGTATAAAAAGCCAAAATAAATTATTTACCTAACTTTCCCCCAATAAATATCCACTACAAAAAAAAATGTTGAAATATCATAGAAACAGTATGATATTTCAACA
>JAITTF010000336.1 GCA_031287215.1 Bacteroidales bacterium | reverse complement strand
CTTTATACCTCAACAATCAATTAGTACAACAAGATAACAGTAAAAATATGATTTTTTCGGTCAATAAAATCATCAGTTATGTTTCGCAATTTATGACCTTAAAAACAGGAGATATTATCTTTATGGGGACGCCTGCCGGCGTGGGTAAGGTAGCCATCAACGACCGTTTACAGGGCTATATTGAAAATGAAAATTTTTTAGATTTTAGAATTAAATAAACCATCAATAATCAAAAATTAAAGACTATGAATACTAAGTTACGATTAATTGTGATGAATTTTTTCCAATATGCCGTATGGGGTGCTTATCTCATCTCTATGGGACGTTACCTCTCCTCCGTAGGCTTAGGGATTCATATTGGACTTTTTTATGCCGTACAAGGTTTTGTATCGCTATTTATGCCGGCAGTGATCGGCATTATTGCCGATAGATGGATACCGGCACAGAAATTATTGGCGATTTGTCATGCGCTGGCGGCAATATTTATGGTCGGTGCAGGCTATTATGGCATGACTGCCGGCTATAGTGTAGAGTTTGCCACTCTTTTTACGCTTTATACTTGTAGTGTAGCCTTTTATATGCCGACTATTGCGTTATCCAATTCTGTTGCCTACTCTGTATTAGCAAAAGCGGGATTGAATGCCGTAAAACATTTTCCTCCGATTAGAGTTTTTGGTACAATTGGTTTTATCTGTTCAATGTTGTTTGTCAATTTTGCTAAATATGATGGAATTGCTTATCAAGAAATTCCGATACAATTTATTGTTTCAGCGGTTTTAGGGTTTATATTAGCCATTTATGCTTTGACCTTGCCTGCTTGTGAGACCAGTAGAGATGAGAAAAAACAATCGCTAACTGATGCACTTGGTTTAAAAGCGTTTGTGCTCTTTAAACAGAAAAAAATGGCTATTTTCTTTATTTTTTCAATGTTATTGGGGGCTTCCTTACAAATTACTAACGGTTATGCCAACGACTTTATCTTCTCTTTCGGGAGTATAGATACGTACAAAGATACCTTTGGCGTGCATAATGCCAATGCGCTAATTTCACTTTCTCAAATGTCGGAAACGCTGTGTATTTTATTAATACCCTTCTTTTTAAGACGTTTTGGAATCAAAAAAGTGATGCTTATCTCCATGTTTGCGTGGGTAGTACGGTTTGGGTTATTTGGATTGGGAAATCCGGGTAGCGGGTTTTGGATGTTTATTCTCTCCATGATTGTATATGGTATAGCCTTTGATTTTTTCAACATTTCAGGGTCTTTATTTGTAGATACAGAAGTAGATAAATCTATACGTTCGAGTGCTCAAGGGCTATTTATGATGATGACCAATGGTTTTGGGGCTACCATCGGGATGCTGGGAGCTCAGGTGGTGGTCAATCATTTTGTCTATTCTCAAACCGATCCGGTAGCTATTGTCAGCGGCTGGCAGCACTCATGGTTTATCTTTGCAGGTTACGCCTTCGTGGTAATGGTAGTTTTTGCATTGGCATTCAAGTATAAACACGATGCTCATAAGGTGATAGAAAAAATATAAAGGTTCTAAATAAAGCTCATTAACTATAAATAAATATGTCTAATTTTATCTTAGGTATAGAATCTTCTTGTGATGACACATCTGCTGCCGTTTTAAAAGGCACAGAGATTTTATCAAATGTTATTGCTAATCAGCACATCCATGCCGAGTATGGTGGTGTAGTCCCTGAATTGGCTTCACGGGCACATCAGCAAAATATTATTCCGGTGATTGACAGCGCCTTAAAAAGGGCAAATATTACTAAAGATCAATTGTCGGCGATTGCCTACACTAATGGTCCCGGATTGTTGGGTTCTCTTTTAATAGGCAGCTCGTTTGCTAAAGCTATGGCTTGGTCTCTCGACATCCCACTAATAGAAGTTGACCATCTCCAATCTCATGTATTGGCTATTTTTGCCGATAAACCGGGAGTTACAAAAGATAAACCGCGTTTCCCATTTTTATCTCTTACCGTTTCAGGAGGTCATACGCGACTGCTTAGAGTTACTGATTATTTTGAGATGGAGTTGTTAGGAGGTACCATTGATGACGCTGCCGGTGAGACGTTTGATAAAGCGGCTAAAATTATGGGATTACCCTATCCGGGAGGTCCTGTGATTGACAAATTGGCAAAAGAGGGAAATCCTGCCCGTTTTAAGTTTTCTATCGCTAATTTACCGGGGTTGCAATATAGTTTTAGCGGACTAAAAACCTCTTTTTTATACTTTGTGAGAGACCAATTGAAAGAAAATCCCAATTTTATACAAGAAAATCTCGCCGATTTAGCGGCATCCATGCAATCGGCTATCATTACTTCCTTAACTAAAAAAATGGAATTGGCAATTCAACAATATGATTGTAAGGATATTGTGTTAGCGGGAGGTGTATCTGCCAATTCGGGTCTTCGTACTGCCATGCAAACATTAGCAGATCAATATCATCGTCACCTACACCTACCCTCTTTAGACCTTACTACCGACAATGCCGCTATGATTGCCATTTTTGGCTATTATAAATTTATCAACAGTGAATTTTCGTCTATAAATTCAGCACCATACTCTTCTGCTAAACTCTAATTTTGCCTTTTTTGAGCATTAATAAAATAAATCATCGTTGAATCAGTTATTAATAAATTAGTCAATCATCAAATTCTATTTTGATTATGAAAAAAACGTTTTTTTTGTCTCTCTTTTTGGGATTCATCTCTTTCCTACTATTTTCTCAGACCGAAAACAGCAATGTAACCGATGCTCAGGGTAGAAAACAGGGCTATTGGAAAAAATATCAGGACAAAATGCTACTGTATGAGGGTGAATTTAAAAACGATGTTCCGATGGGTATTTTTAAGTATTATTACCCT
>JAITTF010000308.1 GCA_031287215.1 Bacteroidales bacterium | reverse complement strand
TGCATGTAGAACAAAGGACGTAAGACGGTCAATAACAAGTGTTATTAAGGCTTTTTTTGATAAAAAACTTATTTTGCCTTATAACTCCCTATTGTTATACATACTGTTTATAGTTCTTCTTTTATCACGAATAGGATTATGGGATATGTCGTTGTTGAAAGATACTTGTATCTGGGTTCTATTTTCAGGAATCATCTTGTTTATGAATATAAACAAAGCCGAAAACGCAAATTATTTCTCAAAAATAATTAAGGATAATACTAAGGTTGTTGCAATCTGGGAATTTGTATTTAATTTTTATACGCTTGGTCTGATTTGGGAACTAATTCTTACCCCTACAATACTATTATTCAGTAGCATACAGGTTTTTGCAGAGCATTCCTCAAAGAAAAATAGCGAACATGAAAAAGTCGTTACTTTATGTAAAACGATTTTAGGGCTAATAGGATTGATAGCAATTTGCTATGTCACATACAAGACTGTTACAGAATATGAGCTTTTACTCTCTTTTGCAAATCTAAAATCTTTCTTACTACCCATTTTCTTGACAATAATAACATTGCCATATTTCTACGGTTTAGCGTTATACATAAACTATGATAGTTTTATTACCGTTGTCAAACATCTTCATAGAAATGAGGACCCATCAATCAGCAGAGGTATAATAAAAGCCACTTTAAAATATGCGAATATTAATTTAAGAACACTTAAACGCATTTGTAAATATCAAGTGTATTTCAATTCATCAAAAGATACTCCTAATGAGTATATAAAAGAGGCAGCAAGGAAACCCAAGTATATTATATCAAATGTAACAAAACTGAAAATATTCAATAACATTCAAGAAACAATTGAAAAACTCTCAGATATAGGTGTCGGAGAATTAAGCGAATGGCATAAATCATATGCTGATGACGATTGTTATTTGTCGATGACAAACTACTATCAATTTGGCTCAGACGATATAACTAAGATTCCTAATACACTTGCTTTTTATTTAATGGGAGAAGAAGCATATATCGAACAATTAGATGTTGTTTTAGATGTAGGTTTTCAGCAAAATAAACATGAGGCATTGGAAAAATTCACAGAGGTATTAGAATTAGTCTTCAGCAACTTGTCTATTTTAATGCCTGATGATTTACTTGAATCAATTCTTGCAAATAAAAAATATCTTAAACAGTATGATTCTCACAGGGTATCTTTAACCTATGAGAAATTTGAAAGAATAGAAAACTACATACTAAGTATTACCACCTTATTGAACGATTTTGGTTAAATAGGCATTATTCATTTTCGTTTCTTTTCTGGATAGTAACCTGTTTTAAAGACTAAACCTAACAAGTTGCAAAGTTTTTAATCTCATTAACCAGTCTTGATGTTCCATGTTCATTTTATTTTCGTCCAGATAGGAAAATCATCAATTTGTAAGACGAGAAGCCTTGCAAAAAAGATTTAGAGAAGGCACATATTTCTGATACACTACAATTTATGCAAATATTATCATGCAATATACTAAAAAAATGTAACTTTGGAGGCATACGCAAAATACTGTGTTTCAGTGAAAAAGAATCGTTTAGGTGGGACTTTTTCGGCGGGTTCAGAAAGTCCCACCTATTTCATTTTTTTAGTTGCCCAAAACGCTTTTTTTTGGCACATTCACTAAATAAAAATAAAATCCCAACGGATTCATTATGAATTAGTTGGGATTTTTCTTATCTTTGCAATATCCCCGTTAATACGGATTGGAAGCCTAAAACGGGGAAATCTAAACAAAAAGACATGCGCAAGATACGAAAAATTTCCGAAATACAACCAGGAATTGGCTTCACAGAATTCGATATTTATCAAGCTTACCGGGTTCGTTTTGAGTTGAGTGAATTAGGCAAGGTTTATCAATTGTTTCCGTTCGGTTTATTAGCCAGGGAATTTGGTCTTCAAGATAACCCTCTGGGGCGTGGTTCCTATTTTTCATCATCGGGCAAGATCGCCCTGATGGTCTTAAAAAACTACAGCGGTTTGTCAGACCGCAAGCTGATAGAACAGCTCAATGGAAATATCTACTACCAATTATTTTGCGGCATGCTCATTCCACCCGGGGGAGAGATACGGGACTTCAAGATTGTGAGTAAGATCCGCTGTGAATTGGCTTGCAGACTGGACATTGACCGTTTCCAAAAAGTCCTGGCCTCTTACTGGAAACCCTGTCTGAAGAACACGTCGATTGTTTTTTCCGATGCCACTTGCTATGAAAGTTATCTTCGCTTCCCTACCAAAGAGAAACTGCTTTGGGAATCTATAGAATGGATGCATGCACAAATTGTTTCGCACAGTCAGGAGTTGAAACAGCGCCGTCCGCGCAACAAATTTGATGAAATACAGAAACGTTACCGAGCCTTCAGTAAAACCCGCAAGAAGACTCACAAGAAAAAGAATAAAATCCGCCGCAGTTTGATTTACCTGCTGGAAAAACTGTCAGGACAACTGCAAGCAATAGAAACCCGGCACAAGACAAGATTACAGTTGAGCGGTCATTATCACAAGCGTCGTCAGATTATTTCTCAGGTACTTGTCCAAGAGAAACAAATGCAGGAAACGAAAAAGAGCTGTTGCGAAAGAATTGTCAGTATTGACAAACACTACATCCGTCCTATTGTCCGAGGTAAGGAAACCAAAGAGGTGGAGTTTGGCGCTAAAGCCAACCTGATACAGGTAGACGGTATCAACTTCATTGAACACATTGATTTTAAGGCTTTCAATGAAGGAACTCGGGGTATCTCTTCCATTCAATATGCACAGGGATTGTTTCGTAAGAAAGTAACCCATTTTGCGGGGGACTGTATCTATGCCACCAACAAGACAAGAAAATATTGTTCTTCAGG
>JAITTF010000272.1 GCA_031287215.1 Bacteroidales bacterium | reverse complement strand
TGAAGGCTGGTCTGCAATTCGGAACATGATTTCAAAAGGCGGATCGTTATATTCCCGTATAGTTTTAGGTTGCCCCATAAAAGACTTAACCGGCGGCTTTAATATGTGGCGTAAAACTGCCTTTGAAAAAATTGGCTTACAGAATATCATTTCAAACGGTTATTCGTTTCAGGTTGAAATGAAATATCGTAGTTTTGCCGCAGGGTGTTCTATAAAAGAAATACCTATTATTTTTCCTGACAGAAAATACGGAAAATCAAAAATGTCAAAAAATATATTTTTTGAAGCGGTAATAAATATTTTGAAAATAAAAAAGGCTATTGGAAATGAAAGTAGTATTGACCAATTTATAAAATTTGCCATAACTGGGGTATTGGGAACAATTACCAATCTTGCAATCTTTTTTATCTGTGCCGATAAATTATTGTTTCCTGAAATTTCTGTTAGTGTTTTCTGCTTTCTGATTGCGGGAACGCAAAATTACATAATAAATCACAAGTGGTCCTTCGGACAAAATATGGCGTACAAAAAGTTGTCAATAAAAACATGGGCAGTTTTTCTTGGAACATCATTAGTTGGACTTAGTGTTAATATAATTGTGCTGAAAACAATACTGTTTCATTTTAATTTACCATTTAAATTTATCGCACAAGGGTGCGGCATCATTGTCGGCATGGCTGTGAATTTTATTATGTCAAAGTTTATAGTATTTAGGAGTAAAATAAATGATCATTAAACGATTAACGAAATCCAATTTAGTAATCCTTTTGGGTTTGCTTTTTACAGTACTGTTTGTCGTATCTAAGTCTTGTTTAAGCCCCTTTGCTTCGGGTGCAATTGATTACGATACTTCAGTTTATTTGACTATTGCACGAGGAATAACTGAGGGAAAAGTTCCGTTTCGTGATTTTTTTGACAATAAAGGGCCTCTAACCTATCTAATTAGCGCCCCCGGTATGTTGCTTGGGGGCCTTACAGGTGTTTGGATAATTGAATTTATTTTTATGTGCATATCTGTATTTTTTGCATATAAAACTGCGCTATTTTTCGGGGAAAAGTTTTCTGCATTCGTTGGTGTTCTTTGTTCTTTTCTAGTATTTTCAAATTTCTTTTACGAAGTTGCGGGAACAGAAGAATATTCTTTGGCGTTTATGATGATTTCTCTGTATATATTTACAAAATATTATTTTACCAAAAACGAGGCGAAAATATTTGAATTAGTTATCCTTGGTTTATGCTTTGCTTCATCAATCCTGATACGGATAAATATGTTCCCATTGTGGCTTGGATTTTGCTTGATTTTAACAATTAAGATGATCGCTAAACACAAAATTTCATCTCTCTTAAAATATATTACATTCTTCTGCATAGGAATAATAATAATAATTATACCTGTAATGTTATATCTATACTTAAACAATGCTTTGACTGACTTTATCGTACAAAATTTAGCTTCGGGTAGTTCTCGGGCATTTCAAGGGTTCTCATTGAAAGAAATGATAAAAAGTTTCTTTATAATAATTGAAAAGAAATATTGCTTTCTTCCTCTTCTTATCGGTTCCTTATGGATTATAAAAAATATTCACACAGAATATATCTGGTTTTATGTTAGTTATACCATTTCCTTTATATTAACGGTTTTGTTTCATGCAGTGATACGGACAAATTTTGATCACTACAACATGGTGTTGGTACCTTTTCTTGTGCCCGTTTTTGTATTCTGTATTACCTATTTGTATAAGTATCTGTCATCAGTTAAATATAAAAAAATTGCCGTGCTATTGATGGTATTTATTTTATTTGCAATGCCGGTTCTTAAAACAATTGATGATATTTTTGATTTCTTGAAAAACAAGGAACATGAACGAGAATATTTGATTGCCATGGGAAAGGAAATTGATAAAAATACTGGCGATGGCGATACAATTATCAGCTTGGGATTTAACTGTAATCCTTATCTTTTTACAAACAGAAAGTCTGCATCGAAATTTATCTATCAAACTTCAGGGGTGAATTATTATCCAGAAGCACAGCAGAAATTCCTCAATGATATTTCTAAAAAACCACCGGCGATTATTGTTATTAGAAAAAATGAAGAACAGCGTTATGATTATTTACCCGTATGGTATAAACCGATATATGATATGATTGATAAAGACTACTATAAACTTGATATAGTAGGAAATTATGTTTTGTTTATTAAAAATAAAGCATAATAATAAAAGCCGCTTCGCGGCTGGGGCATTCCAAACTTCGTATAACTTCTGCAAATGATAGTGTGCCGTGTTCAATGGGGAATAGGCGACAATCATCGCTTTTCCGGTAGAAGGCTTGCTTGCCCTATTCGTCTCATAGTGGTTGATAATGTCCAAACAAAGGGCTTTCTATTGTTGTGCGCCAAGTATTTCTTCAATCATGCCGTTTTCCCCCCGATTTTTCTTCTTTCTCCCCTTCATCTTCCACCTGCTCCGTTATTCCTGCGTACGGTATGCTGCTGAACATGTGGGAAACGGTCATGTCGAGGCCGGCCTCCCCAAACACGTCCTGAATGTTTTTGTACAGCTCGGAATAAATGGACGGCACCTTAGCGACTTCCCGTGTGTACACGTTGATCTGGTAGTGGGCGTAGAAATCGTCGAGCTTGGTCTGTAGGACGAAGGGCATGGGGTTGTGCTTCACGTAGCGGGTTTTGAGGGCCGCGTTGATAAGAAGCTCGTGCACCTGCCGCCAAGGGGTGGTATAGCCGAAAGTGATGGTCGTGTAGAGGATAAGGCCGTCGTCATAGGTGTCGTCCGCGGAAAAATTGTAGTTCGTGATGCTTGAGGTAAGGAGCGTCGAGTTGGGGAAGGTAACGTATTCGTTCTTGTGCGTCCGAATCCTCGTTACCGTGGCCGATTTTTCTACAACAAAGCCCACGGTTTCGCCCAGTTTGATGCGGTCGCCTATTTTGAAGGGCCTCATGTAGGTAACGACAACGCCCGCCACAAGGTTGCCGATGACCGAGCTTGAGCCAAGCGAAAAAAGCACGCCGATAAACACCGTCACGCCCTTGAACACATCGGATTCCGAACTGGGCAAAAGCGGGTAGATGAGGACAAGGGTGAACGCATAGACGAGTATCCGCAGAATGTTGAAGGTCGGCTGCACCCAATCCTTGTAAAAGCCCGGAATGACCAGCTTTTCTTTTTCGATCTGCACGGTAAAAAATTTGAGGGCGCGGATCAAGTAGTGGGTGATCAGCAGGGTAACGGCAATGGTAATGAGCTTAGGAATATAGTTGACAATCCCAAGCCCCGCGTTTTTCAAGGGCGTCAGGATGTAGTCAAGCAGCTTGCTCGCAAGGCCCTTAGTCGGCTCGAAGAGCGCGAAGATCATGGGCAGCGTTATGTATGCCATGATCACATATACGATATATTTGAAAAACTTGAGCAAAAGGTAGACGGCTTTTAATATCTGCTCCGTGTCTAGGAGCTTGAATTTTTTTATGTAAATGGGCTTGAAAATATTCGGCCCGGTGATCTCCAGTTTATGGTGCAGCTTTCTGAAAAAGTAGTTGACGAGCCTTGTCATCAACACCATGACGCCAATGATCGCAAGCGATATGCCGAGCCTGATGAAGATGTTCTGATTGGAGAGGCTGTGTGCCGCGGAAGCAACTTCTTGTTCGGCCCGCATCACCGGGGCAAGAATATCTGTCTGCCCGCCGA
>JAITTF010000087.1 GCA_031287215.1 Bacteroidales bacterium | reverse complement strand
TTTCACAAATTTTTGCCGTTTTATCTGCGAATAGAATAAATGTCAATTTGATGCAAAATTCGGCGTTGAGTTTCTCGGTTTGTTTTGATTATCATCCTCATAAAGTGGAACAGTTAATTCATTCGCTGGAGAATGATTATATGATCAAATACAATGAAGAGGTCATTTTAGCTACGATTAGACATTATGCGGAAGATTCTTTAAATAAAATATTAAATCATAGAAAAATACTTGTAGAACAAAAAAACAGGACTACTTTGCAAGTAGTTTTAAAAAATAAAAACAACTCATGAAAGTTATTATTGTAGGCACTGCCTATCCTTATCGCGGCGGCATAGCTGCTTTCAATGAGAGAGTTGCTCAAGCGTACCTTGCGGCTGGAGATGAAGTGGAAATATGTACTTTTACTTTGCAATATCCCTCTTTTCTTTTTCCGGGCAAAACACAATTTTCGGAGATAGAAGCTCCTGAAAATTTGTCGATAGAAAGAAAAGTGAACAGTATCAATCCTTTCAATTGGATTGCCGTAGGAAATGAAATCGCCAAAAAAGCTCCTGATTTACTGATTATCTCTTTCTGGACCCCTTTTATTGCTCCTTGTTTTGGAACCATTGCTAAAAGGGTTAAGAAAAACCATAAAACTAAAATCGTGGCTTTACTTCATAATCTTATTCCTCACGAAAATCAAATTGGGCAGCAATTTTTATTACGCTATTTAGTGCATAATATGGATGGCTTCATCACGATGTCAAAGGCTGTTTTAAAGGAATTGTCTCAATTTGACACCCAGAAAAAGCGTGCATTTTCTCCCCATCCTATATACGATCATTTTGGGATCAGACTTCCTAAGAATGAAACACTTGCACAATTAAACCTCTCACAAGAACCGCATTATCTCCTCTTTTTTGGCTTAATTCGTCCCTACAAAGGGTTAGATTTGCTCATTGAGGCTTTTGCAGACCCTCGATTAAGGGATATGAATTTAAAATTGATGGTGGTCGGCGAATTTTATGAAAATGAAAAAAATTATCGCGATCAGATACAAGAACTTAAAGTAGAAGATAAAATATTGATTTACAATAAATTTATTCCCGATAATGAAGTTAATCGCTATTTTAGTGCTTGTGATATGGTAGTTTTACCCTATAAAACGGCTACCCAAAGTGGGGTAACTCAGATTGCTTTTCATTTCAATAAACCTATGTTGGTTACTAATGTCGGCGGATTAGCAGAAATAGTACTGCATGATCAGATCGGTTATGTGGTAGAACCAGAAGCTAAGGAAATTGCTGATGCTATTGTAGATTTTTATCAAAATAATAGAGCAATTGCCTTTGAAAAAAACATAGAAGGAGAAAAAGACAAATATTCGTGGAAAACATTTAGAGAAGTACTAAATTCTTTATTTTGAGATAAATAGCCGTTGTTTTTTTATTGAAAATCACGTTTCCATTTAGATTCAATGTGATTATGAGTTTACTCCATCACATTTTCATTGACATACTGTAATACGGTATTCCAAAAAAGGTTGCTCTGTTCGGGGTCTTTATTGAGTTCATGCCCTGAGTTAGGATATGAAATTAATTGGTGTTCAATATTAAAATCGGTCAATTTTTGGTCTAATCTTACTGCATTTGAATAGGTTACAACGGGGTCTAATAAACCATGAGCTAAAACGGTAGGTGGAGTTGTACTCTTTACATGAAAAACAGGAGAAGCATCGGTAACTTGAGCAGGTAAAACAAAATTAGGATTAGTTAAATCGCTGACGGATACATTAGTACCTAATAATTTGTTCATCAATGGAAGATGTGAAGCAGCATTCAACAGAATAAATTCAGGGTCAGTAAAATCGGTAGGTGCGCACATTCCAACGGCAACTTTTACCGGAATAGGGCTGTCTTGTGAATAGGCATACAACAAGGAGAGATGTCCGCCGGCACTACTTCCTAAAACAACCATTCTGTCAGTTTTTATAGGGTACTCTTTAGCGTGATCTTTGAGATAACCTACGGCTTTTTTGATGTCTGCCAGCATCTCTTTATAGGTAACATTATCTCCAATCATTCGGTAATTTATAGTTACGTATGCGCAATGGCTTTTAAGGGTTCTCTCTTTTACAAAATCAAAATCATGTTTATCCCCATTGCTCCAAGAGCCACCGTGAATGCAGAGCACAACAGGAACCCTATTTTCGTCGTTAGCCTCCGAAGGCAAAGCGATATCCATAGTTTGATTTTTATGTTTGCCGTAGGGTACGTCATTCATCAATGAATTACCGTTAGGTTTACCACAACTTGATAAAATGATACCTATAAATAACAGTGGCAACATTATTTTTTTTAGTTTTTTCATAATAAAAAGAATTTGTTATTTGCCGTAAATAGTCAATTTTTGTCCTATTTTAAGTGCATTTGCGTTTTTTATTTGATTATCTGTCATAATTTTCTGAACGGTAGTATGATATTTCTGAGCGATAACTCCGAGCGTGTCTCCTTTTTTTACCATATAATAGGTTGCGGATGCACTATTCTGATGAGAAGAAGAAGAGTCGTTTTGAACAATAGGAGTATTATTTGTACCGTTGCTTACGGAAGTAGTATTTCCTTTTTTTATGCTTTGGAAACCCACTAACAATCTCTGATCTTGTTTTAAAGAATTGCCTTTCAGGTGATTCATCTCTTTAAGCTCAGCAACGGAGAGGTCGTGTTTTCGGGCAATAGCAGCTATAGATTCGCCTTTTCTGACGGTATGATAGATGTTTTTTATGGTATAGTTACTATCTGTAATGCCTGTATAAATATATTCATACACCTTATAAGTAGCTAAAAAATCATCATATTGATATTTGTAAATAGAGTCGCTCAGGGTGATAAAAGCGTCCAAATCAGCTGCTTTTAAACGGAGAGGAAAAGTGTGTTTATAAGCCGGAATGACATCTTTTTTGTACTGCGGATTAAGCAGGCGCAATTCATCCATACTCACGTTAAGGACGGCAGCCACTTGTCCGAGATGTAGCTCTTTATTCACCATAACGGTATCTACATCAAGAGGAATAGAGACAGAATCCGGTTCTATACCATGTGTAGTGTGATAATTCATCATGTATAGGGCACCCAAAAAAGCAGGATAGTAACTTTGAGTTTCACGAGGCAGGAAAGGAGCTACTTTCCAGTAATCGGGATTATCTTTACATCCACAACGCGAAATTGCCTTCCTTACATTTCCTTGTCCACCATTGTAAGCAGAAATTACTAATCCCCAATCGTGAAAAGAATTATATAGATCTCTCAGGTGTCGAGCAGCAGCATCGGTAGCTTTAAAGGGATCTCTACGGTCATCAATAAAGGTATTAACCTCCAAACCGTAAGCTTTTCCTGTACGGTACATAAATTGCCAAATTCCGGTAGCTCCTGCTCGCGAGACGGCATTAGGATTTAAGGCAGATTCGATAATCGTAAGATATACTAACTCCTCCGGCAAGTTGTATTTGTCGAAGATTTCATACATGTAAGGATAATAGTACTGAGTACGCCCTAAAACGGCTGCCGATGTTTTCGTGATTTTTTTACAGTAAAGTTCTACCCATTTTTTCACCTTTTGGTTGTAGGCTAAAGGCACTGTAGTGAGGATGTTGGAAAACCTTTCTGCTAATACTTGATCGCTAAATTCTTCTAAAACATCGTAAGTGGAGAGTGTTGCATCTGACAGCTCATGCAGCATGCTATCCATTTCTACAGACAATAAATCTTCAATGAATTCATCTGTTTCTACCGAATCACAACATGTTTCTTGCGCAGAAGAGAGCGTAATTGAAAAAAGGAGCACTATAAAAACAGCAAAAAAGTTCTTATTTTTAACGGTCATACTTTAAGTTTGATAGAATTAGCTGCAAAAATACAACGATTTATTTACTTTTGTCAGAAAATAATAAAAAAAACTAACAAAGATTATTTGTTAAAAACAATTTGTGGAATCTTTTACGAGAATAACCGAATGATGTCCATTCCATTAGCATAAAGGATCAGTAGTAGTAAGAGGGTCATTCCGACAGCGTTGGCGTAGGTAATCAATTTATCGCTGGGTTTGCGTCTGATAATCATTTCTACTAAAATAAAGAGCAAATAACCGCCATCTAATGCCGGTATCGGGAGAATATTCATAAAGGCTAAAATGATAGCCAGCAATGCTGTGGTCTCCCAAAACCTTTGCCAATCCCATGATTTCGGAAATATTTTACCTATAGAGATAAATCCGCCCATCTGTTTAGCACCCTCCTTGTAGGCAAAAAGTTTAAATTGTTTGATATAACTTTTCAAAGTGTTAATCCCGGCATGAAAGCCGGCAGGAATGGCTTCAGCAAGCGTATAATTCTCTTTATTAGTTTTGATAAAGTTGGAAGGATCTTTTCTGGCTATTCCAAGTTTTCCCAAACTATCAGGGGTAATCGTATCTTGGAAGAGTTGTCCTGCTCTGTAAAAATCAATAGTAGTCTTTTGATTGGCTAAGACAGCCAATTGTTCTGACATTTCAGACTGAGAAATGAAGGTTTTATTGTCAATGGCTACAATGCTATCCCCTTGGAGCATTCCTATTTGAGCTGCCGAGGTATTAGGCAAAACACTATCTACTACAAATGGAAAATTAAAATAGAGAAATTGATAGCCGTTGGTCAATAGCTGTTTTGTGAAATCTGAGGGCATATTCAGGGTGGTTTCTTCACCATTTCTCTTCACTACAACCTGTTTAGGATTATCAAATAGAATAATATTAAAACAGTCATTAATGGTTTCCAATGTTTTGCCGTCAGCAGAGATGGGTATATCACCATCACAAAAACCGGCTTGTTTTGCAGTCCTGTTAAATTCCATGCCATAAGTCAGATTTTCATTTGGGACATACTCTTTTCCCCACACAAAAAGTAGGATAGGGTAGAGGATCAATGCCGAAATAAAATTCACAAGTACGCCACCGCTGATGATAAAAAAGCGTTGCCATGTTTTTTTAGAACGAAATTCGTAGGGTTGTGGTTCTTCAGGCAGTTCATCCGCTTTAGTAGTCTCATCTACCATACCGTTAATGGCACAATAACCTCCCAGAGGCAGCCAACCGATACCCCATTCCGTATTGTCGGGGTACTCGTTCCATGCTTCAGGAGACTCTTTAGAAAAGTAACTGAATTGCCATTTTCCGCCGCAATTTTTGGCTCTTAAGATTGAAAAACCGGGATTAAAAAAGAGATAAAACTTATTTACTCTCGTCTTAAACAGTCGTGCGAAAAAGTAGTGCCCTAATTCGTGTGTGAATATTAAAAAGGATAAACTTGCAATAAATCCTATAATTTGTGTAGTTATTTCCATAAATAAAATTGAAATATTGTTGAATTTTGTAGTTTATAGATTGTTATTATTTTTATCTTATTTTAATGACATAAAACCAACTTCTGATTACTAATATCCTCATAGTCAGCTATCTTTATAAAGTAAACTCCGGCAGGGAGATGCTGAATATTGATAGGATCGCCATCACTGACATGTTCAAAAGTTTGAATTAGCCCTGAAACTAACGAATATAGATAGATTT
>JAITTF010000059.1 GCA_031287215.1 Bacteroidales bacterium | reverse complement strand
TATACAATTACCACCGCTTAGGTCTGGATGTGATGAATGAAACACCGGATGCCGGTCGTTCTATCATCTTAGAAAGCCTTCGTCTTTTACAACAAGTCAATCAACAACGCTCAGGATTGGCGATGGTGCAGATTATAGTACAAGCGAAGTCTGGAGAGATTATCGAAATGTTTAAAGAAGCATCACCCTCCGAAAAGAATCAAATGGTTGCCCTCATGCGCCAAGTGGACCCCTCTAATATCTCTAAATACGAAGCTATTCTAAAAACTAATTAATGTCTCATGTTACTAAGTCTGCATATTGAAAACTATGCGTTGATAAAATCATTACATATTAGATTTGATGACAAATTCACAACGTTGACCGGCGAAACAGGTGCCGGCAAATCTATTATTCTGGGTGCTTTTTCACTCATTCTTGGCAACCGTGCCGATAGTTCGGTATTGTACCATAATGCCAAAAAATGTATCGTAGAGGGTGAATTTGATATTGAAAATCTTGATTTAGTTCATTTTTTTGAAAATTATGATATTGATTATGACTCGGTTGTGTTTTTAAGAAGAGAAATCTTAGAATCAGGAAAATCAAGAGCCTTTATCAATGATACTCCGGTAACTTTACCTATTTTGAAGGAATTGGCTTCCCAATTGGTGGATATTCATTCTCAACACCAAACACTGCTCATCAATGATACACTATTTAGAACAAACCTCATTGACCAATTTGCCAATAATGAACACCTCCGTAAAGAGTACGCTATAAACTATCATACCGTTTCTGAAACCGAAAACAGACTATCAGTGCTGCAAAAAAAATTTCTTCAAAATCAATCTGAAAAAGAATACCTGCTCTATCTTCACTACGAATTAGAAGAGGCTCATTTACAAGAGAATGAACAACTACAAATAGAGGAACAAATTCACCTACTCTCCTCTGCCGAAACAATTCAAACCAAAATCTATAGTATCGTCAATCTGCTTTCTGATGATGAACAAAATATCCTGTCAAATTTGAAAGAGATTAGCAAAATCTCGGAAACATTACTCCCTTATGGTGAGCAATTTAAAAGAATTTACGAACAGATTAATGAATCTTTTGTTAGTTTACAGGAACTGTCATACGAGCTTTCTAAAAATGTCAATAGCACCACATTCAATCCTGAAATACTTGATTCTCTGCAAAAAAGATTAGATATAATCTATTTTTTAGAGCAAAAACATCATGTTAAAGATTTAGATGAATTGTTAGTCAAACAGCAGCAAATAGCCACAAAATTAGACAGCATTCAGCTTGACGAAGAGCAGATCCAAGAGTTGGAGGAAAATATCAAAATCTATCGTGCACAGTTAAGTACGATAGCCGAAAAACTTTCTCAATCTCGAAGGGCTGTTCTTCCGAATTTTGAAGCATTGATTACAGAGAAACTACAGCTATTAGGCATGGAAAATGGTCAATTTAAGGTAAAAATGGTCAAAAGAGACCATTTTGCTACAACCGGTGTTGACGACATCTGGTTTTATTTTTCTGCTAATAAAGGCATTGAAATTGAGAATATTACCAAGACAGCCTCCGGTGGCGAGCTTTCACGTTTGATGTTGGCTATCAAGTCGATCATTACGCAGGCATCACTACTACCCACCATTGTTTTTGACGAGATAGATACCGGTATTTCGGGGGAAACGGCAGTTAAGGTAGCCAATATGATGAAAAACCTCTCCCATTCCTGTCAATTGATTACCATTACCCATTTACCACAAATCGCGGCAAAAGGCAATTTGCATTACTTCGTCTTTAAGGAAAATAGTGAAAATACGACCTATACCTCTATCCAACAATTGAATAACGAAGAACGAATCTTAGAAATAGCGAAAATGATTAGTGGTCAAAACATATCAGAGTCAGCCAAACTGACTGCTAAAGAATTAATTAACGAAGCATAAAACAAAACTATGAAAAAACACCCTTTGTTAATCATTTTCATCTTCTCATTGGTCTGCATCTCTTCATCGAGTGCTCAAAGAGTAAAAAATATTCAAACCAAAAGATTTGTATATCAAACCTCTTTAGGTTATGCCAATGGTATGCTGAATATCAATTTTAATGACAACGAACAACACATCAAAAACACCTTACGTACTTTTAGAATCCAACAACAAATTGGGTATCAATTCAATAATTATGTATCTATTGGATTAGGCGGCGGTATTGATATTTGGAGAAAAAATGCTTTTATTCCTCTTTTTGCCAACATTAATGTTTATATGTTAGATTACAAAATAGCTCCTTATTGGCATCTCAATGCGGGCTATGCATTTAAGTGGTATGTCTCTTCCAAACCCGATGATGTAACAAGAGTGAGATTAGCAACGACCCCCGGACCTTTTGGCGAAACAGGTCTTGGTATTAAAATCAGCATTACAGACCGTATTACGCTGTTAGTAGCAGCAGATTACTTATTATTTTATTCACAAATAGACTATTCTGTACCTGTTCCCGGTGAAGCAGACCATTCCGATATTACTACCAATAGTTTTGAAAAGACCTTTTATCATTTTGCTGGAGTGAAGTTAGGATTAGTATATTAAAACAAAAAAGCTCCCGAATCATAACTAATTCGAGAGTGTTGTATGATCATAAGAAATAATATTATCTCTATTTTTACCAATTCCAAACAATTCCGAGTGCTACCGGGATAACATCGGGACCTCTATCTTTGCGAAATAGGGATATAAGTCCATAACGGGCATAAATGCCTACATCACCGTAACCTATTGCTATTTTGGCATCAACCAAGAGAGGATTTGTATTCATTCCGTAACCACATTTTTCAGTTTGTTTTTTGCCGCAGTCATCTTTGTATTTAACTTTTGAGGCAGCATAGAAATTGACAGCGGCAATAGCACCACCTGATATGTAGAAATTATAATGTCCTGCTTTTGTTTGCCATTCAAACATCAAGGGGATCGTTATTGCCCAAGTAGCAATTCGAGAGCGTTTGTAATTCATCCCTTCAGGAGCTTCTACTTGAACAGTATTGTGATTTACCTTCCTAAATGCAGTATTAAGGTCGGATTGATATTGAGCATAACGTACTCCTAAAGAGCCGGAGAAAAACCAACAGTGTTTTTTAGATAAAGAAATTGAAAACCCGATAGGGGTTATGTCTAAGTCAAAAGAGGATAGTCGTAAGACCGCTCCATCTGCATTGCCAATATTATCTAAATTTTTAGATGCTAAATTGGCAAACCCAATCGAAAATCCTTCATTGTGAGCAAAACCATAAGTCCGTTTGCAATTTTTTTCGTTTTTCTTTTGTGTAAATTTTGAAAAAGGGTAATTAAAGGAGGTTTCAGCGCTATAATTTTCTCCATATTGACCCTCAAAGAGTAAATTCTCTGCGGAATCCAATTGTGACTCGCTTACCGACACTTCGAGTTTGCCGGCTTTCTCTGAGAGTTTGATTTTATATTGCTCAACTTGTAAAACAGTATCAATTTGTGCTGGCAATAAATTAATTACCA
Organism: Bacteroidales bacterium; assembly: GCA_031287215.1. Taxonomy (GTDB): domain Bacteria; phylum Bacteroidota; class Bacteroidia; order Bacteroidales; family WCHB1-69; genus JAGVVH01. The sequence continues at coordinate 2,238 of JAITTF010000059.1, read as the reverse complement.
ATAACATAACTACGGAAACAATAATTTTTTTCATCTTTTTTTAGTTTTTTTTATTTTAATAATTCTGTCAATTCATCCGGAGAAAGTTTCCCTTCGATATAGAGTAGGGTAACTTTGTTTTCTTTGCCCATTTTAAAAATCAAATAGCGATTTAAGGCTTGATTAGGCGTTGCTAATCGGTAATAACCAGAAGACAATGACCCGTCAGTAAATCCCTCTTTAATCTTGAGTGCGTTTTTTTTATCCTGTTCCATCGCTTTTCTAATCGCCGGCAAGGCTTTTCTACCGTCATTAAAAATAATGCTTTTAAAATGGGAGATACCATACTCTTTCATGATCGCTTCGGAGGCTTCTAAGGTAGTAATTCCTTTTTCTGATTGATAGGTCTCAAAGATATTTAAGATGGCAAGTTTTTCTTGCGCACTCGCGTTTTGGGGTAAGGCTGCTCTCAAGACAAAGAGCACCAAGAGTGCTATGATTGCTTTATGTCTTACAATGCTGTTTTTCATTATATTTATTTTTAATATAGTCCTAATTAATCATTTAGTATAGAAAAAAAAATCATCTTCATTAATCTTAACATTCTCAAAAGATTGTTGAATTGCCTGTTCTATTTCTGTTTTCGTGGTCATTTTATGTCCCTCAATCATGACCCAACTTTCGGGTTGAAGGTTCTGATGAAGTAAAAATAAGAGCAGTAATGAAGCCGCAATACCGGTAATAGCGGCGGCAATTTTCCATACATTATTTTTTCTATGATGAAGAGTGTTAAAGTGGTTTGGAATTGAGAATAATTCTTTATGGTCATGAAGGTCTGAAAGCGCTATAAAAAGCGGTTGGTATGATTTTAGAGGTTCAGGAATCTCTTCTTGAAGAAAATAATTTCTCAAGAGGGTTTCTTCTGAGGAGGTAGTTTCGCCGGAATAATATTTTTCTATTAGTTTTTGTATCATGTTTTATTTTTCTAAAAATTTTTCTCTAATTTTTTTGCGAGCACGAGACAGATTCGTTCTCACCGATTCTACGGACGATTGGGTAATTTGTGCTATTTGTTCTATTTCGTAATCTTCTATTTCTTTCATTGTCATAATAAGTCGTTGTAATTCAGGCAATTGATTGATATAATGGACGATTGTTTGGAGGGCATCTTTTTGAGTTAAATGAGTGAGAGCATTTGTTTCATTGGTTTTAATTATCTGATTATCAATTTCTTCAAAAACTTGTTTTTTCTTTCTTAATTTATCTATTGCTTTATTTTTCAGTATCGTAATGGCAACGGCATCCCAATGGAGATAGTGATTTTCTTTTTGGCAGTTGATCCAGAGGTTTAATAGCGTTTCCTGTACTAAATCTTCCGCATCTTCTTCCTGCTTTAGCATTTGCAGGGCAATACGAAAGAGTTTAGGACGAATGGCACAAGCTCTATTTTGAAATTCTTCAATTGTCATCATGTATATAGACGAAAAATAAAGGAAAACATAACCTCAAATCGAAAAAAAACTCCCGAATCATAAATTATTCGAGAGTTTCGTATTATCATAAAAAATAATATATGCTATTGATAGAATCTGGAACGGTTATCCCAAATTTGAGTATTGTCTCTTAATCCTTCTAAGATGACCATTTCATTTCTGGATCTACCAACAACGATATTTCTGAGCAATCCTTTTTCAGCTTGCAAGTTGGTATTGGAAGGTTGATTTTCAAAATTATAAGGATATACAACGTAAACCATATTTTTGCCAGCAATGACTTCGTTAGCGTTTGTTTTTTCATTAGCAAAGAACTTACCGAGAGCGGTATTGTCCATACCAAAGTTTTGGTAAGATTCGCCGGTAAAGGAGAGGCGAATGCTATCCATGACGCGTGAGCCGTATTGACTTGCTAAAGTATTCACATCTTTAGTTTTGAGTTCTTCCTTGACTTTATTTTCAATGGCTTCTACTTTTTTAGCAACGGTCAATTCATCTTGGATTTGTTTTTTTACGTTTTCAAATTTTTGAATACCTTTAGCATACATATTGTTAATAGCAGCTACGACAAACATCTGATCAGAAAGTTTCATCACATCGGAGACGGCATCTTTTTTCAAACCGTTATTGAAAGCCCAATAGACTACTGCGCGGCAGTTTTGAACATCGTTGATAGAAGCAGCCATTGAGGTAACTGATCTACCATTTACGATTCTGACGCCTCTATTATTAGCTTCTGTAATCAATGTTTCTGCGGAGGAGGCGG
>JAITTF010000022.1 GCA_031287215.1 Bacteroidales bacterium | reverse complement strand
AGTAAACCGATTTATTAAAATGAAAAACGATAAACTTTATTTATAAATTATTAAAATACAATATATTATGGTTAATATGATAACTAATAAAAAAGAAAATTCAACAAAATCGGAAGCCTCTACAAAAGCCCCTCTTTTTCAAAAATTAAATTATATACTGATGGGTATTGGAGTAGTTTTGCTTTTTCTGGGCTACATTCTCTTATCAGGTGGCAAAGCACCCAGTAATGATGTTTTTAGTGAAACGATCTTTGATGCACGCCATTTGGTAGTAGCTCCCTCGTTAATGCTTCTGGGCATTGTAGTTGAGATCTTTGGCATTATGTATCATCCAAAAGCAAAATAAGCTATATGAGTATTCTACAAGCTATCCTATTAGGTATTATTCAAGGATTAACTGAATTTTTACCGGTCAGTAGTAGTGGACATTTACTTTTATTAAAAGAATTGATGGGCGTAGAAAGCGGTCAAAATATTGTTTTTGAGACTGTCGTTCATGCCGCTACCGTATTGAGTACCATTACGGTACTATGGAAATTTATTCTCAATTTATTCTCAAAGTTCTTTAAATTCCAATGGAATACTGAGACACAATATATTGTCAAGATATTCATCTCTATGATACCGGTCATGATTGTGGGTCTGTTTTTTAAAGCACAGGTGGCAAGTCTGTTTGGAGAGTCTGTTGTTTTAGCAGGGGTAATGCTTTTGGTAACGGCAGTTTTATTAACATTGACCAATTTTATCACTAGTAAAACGGCGCAAGGGATTACCTATAAATCGGCAATTTGGATGGGTATTGCACAAGCAATCGCCGTATTACCAGGGTTATCAAGATCAGGTGCGACTATTTCTGCCGGATTATTTTCAGGAGCAAGAAAAAAAGAAGTAACTCAATTTTCGTTCTTGATGGTACTCATTCCTATTTTAGGTGAAACATTTTTAGACTTCATTGGCGGCAATTTTTCTGCTGCTGCTTCTGGCATTCCTTCCTCAGCCCTATTTGCAGGTTTCTTGGCAGCCTTTATTTCAGGACTATTTGCCTGTAAATTTATGATTGAGATCGTAAAAAAGATAAAACTATACTGGTTCGCCATTTATTGCGCAATCGTTGGCATTATCGCAATAATTGTAGGATAACCCTCCTGATGATATCTTTTTCTAATCAAGGATAATATTATTGTTTCCAAAAGAATGTGTAAACAAATTATAGTATAAATTATATTGAGTAAATCAATATTTATATTTTTTTATGTATATTTGCAGAGATAAAAAAAACAGGTTTCTTATGCCAACAGTTGAAAAAAATGCGAAAATAGTACTCTTTGTTTTGCTGTTGCTGGTGATGCAAATGAATGATCTGTTTTCAAAAAACAGGGACACCTTGTCGGTCAAATCGGTTGAATTTATCCAAAATAGAGGACAATGGGAGCCTCAAGTATTGTATAAAATGAAGTTGAGTCAAGGATCTCTCTTTATGGAAAAAGATCTTATCACTTTTGTATTGCTCAATCAGAATCAATTATACCCCTCACACTATCGTCAACAAAATGCTCAACCTCATACACTTAACGCTCAATGGATAGACGCTTGTGCCTATAAAATGAGATTTATCAACGCTAATCCTGATGTAAAAGTGATAGGTAATGCAAAGAAAAAGCATTACGAAAACTATTTTATCGGGAATGATCCCTCTAAATGGGCGTCATTCGTGCCGGTTTTTGAAGAACTTTATTATAGAAATATTTATGAAAATATAGATCTCTCATTAAATGAACATCATGGTTGTTTTAAATATGAATTTGAAATTAAACCAGGTGCTAATCCAAAAGATATTGTACTCCAGTTTGATGGAATAGAAAAAATTGCGCTACGGGGAGAGAATTTACTATTGCATACTGCTATTGGAACTATTACAGAGCTAAAGCCCTATACTTATCAGTTATACTCGTCCGGAGATACGGTAGAAATTGCCTGTCGTTATTTGGTTCATAAAAATAGGGTAGAATTTGAAGTAGGAAACTATGACCCAAAACTGCCCTTGATTATAGATCCTATACTTGTATTTTCCACTTTTTCAGGTTCGTTAAGTGATAATTGGGGATTTACGGCTACTTATGACAAACAAGGTGAAGTGTATGCCGGCGGAGTAACATTTGGCGTAGGATACCCAACGACAATTGGTGCTTATCAACTCAATTATGGAGGAGGTGATTGTGATATTTCTATTTCTAAATTCAGCAGTGATGGAAGTTCCCTACTTTATGCTACATACGTAGGTGGAACAAGTATTGAAATACCCAATAGTATGATTGTGAGTGAAAATGACGAACTCTATGTCTTGGCGACCAGCGGTTCTGCCGATTTTCCGGTTACTGCCAACGCTTATTGTACCACTTTTAAAGGAGGAACAAGTAGGGAAATGGAACCTGATTTGTATTTCTCGCAAGGGTCAGATATAGCTGTTTTTAAATTAAATACTGCCGGAAGTAGTTTATTGGCTTCCACGTTCATTGGTGGTACTGAGAATGATGGCATGAATACCTCAGCAAGATTGAAATATAATTATGGAGATGCTGCAAAAGGTGAAATTTTGTTGGATAAAAATCAAAATGTCTATATTGTTTCTTCTACATTTTCTGAAGATTTCCCTACGACAGAGGGCGCTTTTCAGACCGGATTGGCCGGTGGGCAGGATGCCTGTATTGTAAAATTAAATTATTCACTTTCTAATATGATATGGTCTTCATTTTTAGGAGGTTCAGGCAATGATGCCGGGTATAGCCTTACTGTTGTGGAAGATAATAGCATCTATGTTTGCGGAGGTACAAATTCTGCCGATTTTCCAACTACTTATGGAGTTATTCAACCTCAATTTTCAAATACATCCCCGCTACCAGACGGTTTTATTACCCATATTTCCGAATTTGGCTTTACATTGCTTCAGAGTACCTATCTGGGGTCCGTACAGTATGACCAAATTTATCAAATTAAATCAGATAAACAAAACAATATCTATATCGCAGGACAAACAGAAGCTTCAGGAGATACATGGATACAGAATGTACTGTGGTATAATGTTGCAGGCAAACAATTTATTTCAAAAATAAATCCAACCCTCAGTCAAGTGGTGTGGAGTACTGCTTTTGGTAGAGGAAATCCGCGCCCTGATATTTCTATAACTGCTTTGACAGTAGATATTTGCGGAAATCTCTATTTGTCTGGGTGGGGAAATCCGGCAACGAATGGCTTTGGAGGAACCTCAGGATTACCCATCACTCCTGATGCTTTTCAGACAGTTACCGACAACAAGGATTTTTATTTTCTTTGCCTTGAAAAAGATGCAAATTCATTACTTTATGCTACCTTCTTTGGTAGTACTACAACAGGTACAGGTGAGCATGTAGATGGTGGTACCAGTAGATTTGATTCAAGGGGCACCATCTACCAAGCGGTTTGTGCCGGATGTGGTGGGTACTCTTCTTTTCCTACCACTCCTAATGCTTATTCTACTACTAATAATAGTACAAATTGTAATTTAGCAGTAGTAAAATTGGATTTTCATAGAAATCTTATAATTGCTGATTTTTCTATCCCTTCTGTGATCTGTTTTCTGGAAGATGTTATTCCGGAAAATAGAACCCAATTTGTGGAGGAAGATAGTATTGCTTTTTTCTGGAATTTTGGAGACGGCACTACCTCTACACTTCAAAACCCATCCCATCAATATGTAACCTCAGGACAATATTTAGTTACTCTAATAGTTTCTTCTCATACAAGTTGCAACCTTTCCGATACACTCTCCAAATGGATTACAGTGCTTGCCAATTCAAGGCATAGTGCTCCTCCCATACAATTATGTTATGGTTCTTCAGTGCAGATTGGATTTATCCCTGCACCTGATAACAGCGTTTTTTATTCATGGACACCCTCATGGGGATTAAATGATAGTACCATCTCTAATCCTGTAGCTTCTCCAGAAAGCACGACAACTTATTCATTGGTCATTCAGAAAGGCTTATGCATAGATACTATTGATTTTACTGTCAATATTGATCATTTAGAAGTTATTATGCCTCATGACACCGTTATTTGTCGTAATGAAACGGTGGTATTGACTCCTTTGGTTTTTTCGGCAGATGAGCTTTGTCAATATTCTTGGTCAGATTCACCCCTTTTTGATCATATTCTTAATAGTTCAACGTCAGAATCTTCGTTAACTGTAACTCCTACAGTGTCAACCATATATTATCTTTCAGTAATTAGAAAAAGTTGTATTGTTTTGAGTTCCGTTGTCGTAAGAGTTTCTGAGATAGAGAGTAATCCAGACGATTTTTCCCTCTGTTTTGAAGATGCAATTTATATTTCAGCAAATGCACAGTGCATTGAATGTGAGCATATAGATTATTTATGGCAATCACATCCCTATATTAGGTCAGCATTAAATTTAGAATCTATATTAGTAAATCCTGAAACAGATACCTATTTTATTGTAAATATGACAAATGAGTACGGGTGCCATGCCTCAGCCTCAGTTTTTGTTCAAAAACAATATGGTACCTTTGAGGATGGTTTGCAAGCATGGAGTATTGTTGATACTGTTATCCAAGGACAAAGCACAACTCTTTTTTCCACTCAATACGATTATCAATATCATTATCAATGGAATCCCACCACGGGATTAGAACACCCAAATGCTGCAGTTACCGTTGCTACCCCTATTCAAACTACAGAATATGCCGTTATCGTTACCGACCGTTTTGGGTGCAGATTAATAGATACGGTAAAACTCACGGTAATACCCATGATTTGTGGAGAACCTATAATTTTTGTTCCAAGTGCATTTACACCTAATGGAGATGGAAAAAATGATGTCTTATATGCCAGAGGTTCTGTGGTTAATACTATGTTGTTTAGAGTTTTTAATAGATGGGGCGAGTTAGTTTTTGAGTCTCAAAACCTGCAAGATGGATGGGATGGAAAATATAAAGGAATGGAAGCCCCCGAAGGTGTTTATGACTATTTTTTATCAGTTACTTGTATTAATGGAGAAACTTTTGTAAAAAAAGGCAATATAACACTCATACGTTAAAAAAAAATATTATCTTTGATTTTTATTGTAAAGCAAAAATGCAACTTTTATTTACCACACAATCAATAAGATAAAAAAAAATAAAATAAAATAAAATAAAAAACCTGTTTTAATACTATTTTTTTTATACTTTTGTTTTATTATTTGAAGATATAAAAAAAACAGATGAAGACTGAAAAAAAACTTAAAAATACAATGATTTATACACAATTTTTATAGAACATGCAGCACTATAATCCTGAAGATCTACAACCAACACTCAAGAAATTCTTCGGCTTTGATTCTTTTAAAGGGAATCAAGAGAAGGTTATTGATGCTTTATTAAGAGGTAACGATTGTTTTGTAATTATGCCTACCGGTGGGGGCAAATCAATGTGTTACCAATTGCCGGCTTTGATGCTGGAGGGAACTGCTATTATCCTTTCACCACTCATTGCCTTGATGAAAAACCAAGTGGATGCCATAAGAAATTTTGGGACAGAAATGGGAATTGCCCATTTTCTCAACTCTTCACTCACTAAAGCCGAAATTAAAGAGGTAAGAGACGACCTCGTCGCAGGAAAAACAAAATTACTCTACGTTGCACCCGAATCCCTGACAAAAGAAGAAAATGTCTCTTTTTTTAAAGATATTAATATTTCTTTCTATGCCATAGACGAAGCACATTGCATCTCTGAATGGGGACATGATTTTAGACCTGAATATCGTAGAATTAGGTCTATCATTAATGCTATTGGCAAAGATGTACCGGTAATTGCATTGACAGCTACTGCAACACCAAAAGTTCAAGGAGATATTCAAAAAAATTTGGGCATGGAAAAAGCA
>JAITTF010000006.1 GCA_031287215.1 Bacteroidales bacterium | reverse complement strand
CGTCAGTATGAGCTACCAGACGGGCATTGAGTTGGATCATCGGGATATAATCCAATAAATTGAGTACTAAATTATTAAACATCTCTTCCTCTAAAGAGATAATTCTGTCTGTAGCACACAATATTTTGGTTTCCAATTCTTTAAGTTCTTCAGTAATGTATCTTTCGCCGAGGGTGGTAGTCTGTTTTCTAATCCATTCCGGTGGTACTTTATTTTTGTGAGTATTAGTAACTTCTAAATAATAGCCAAAAATATTGTTATAGCCAATTTTAAGGGAAGTAATGCCGGTTTTGGCGGCTTCTCGTTTTTGAATATCTTGTAAAATTTGCTTACTATTGGATGAGAGCATCAGCAGTTGGTCTAACTCTTCATCGACGCCCATTTTAAAGATACCGCCTTTATTGACGGCTACAGATGGTTCTTCTTGCAGTTCTTTTTCTATTTTTGTATAGACTGTAATACAAGGATTTAGTTGGTCAGCAATCTTCTCTAAAGGGCTACTTCCCGACGATGCGCAAATCATTTTCAGCTCTTTTACTGCCTGCATAGTCTTTGACAGTTGCATCACTTCACGAGGATTTATTTTGCTGGTAGCAATTTTGCCGGCGAGACGTTCCAAATCGCCTATATTTTTGATAGTAGCTTCTATTTTTTGTGCCAAATCACGCTCTTCGGTAAGCAGTTTTACGATTGCCAACCGTTCTTCTATCATAATTTTCTCCTTCAACGGCATCACGATCCATTTTTTTAGCAAACGTGAACCCATCGGGGTTTTGGTTTGGTCTAAGATATTGAGCAGTGTTACCGCCTGTTCATTTACAGAATCTATCAACTCTAAATTGCGAATTGTAAATCGATCTAACCATACATATATGCCCTCTTCGATTCTATTTATTTTATTGATATGTTGTATTTTATGATGTTGCGTTTCGTATAAATAGTGTAAAGCAGCACCCGCAGCAATAATGCCCAGCGAAAGGTCTTGTACTCCAAATCCTTTGAGAGAGGTTGTCTCAAAATGCTTCGTAAGTAATTCGTAGGTAAAGTCGGTCGTAAAGACCCAATCATCAAAAGTAGCAAATAACAATTTATCGCCAAAAGTAGTTTTATACTCCGGCACTTTGTTTTTCTGAACTACTATTTCTGACGGTTTAAAATTTTGCAGTAATTTATCAATGTAATCCTCTTTGCCTTCAGAGACATAAAATTCTCCGGTAGAAATATCTACAAAAGAGATGCCATATAAGCGACCATCAAAGTGAATAGAGGCTAAAAAATTATTTTCTCGTTGTTCTAAAACTTTATCATTCAGAGAAATGCCCGGAGTAATCAACTCTGTAACACCTCTTTTAACGATAGTTTTAGCTTTTTTAGGGTCTTCTAACTGTTCGCAAATAGCCACCCTCAGACCCGCTCTGACCAACTTCGGAAGGTAGGTATCAATAGAGTGATGAGGAAATCCGGCAAGATCAATGTAAGTGCCTGAACCATTGGCGCGTTTTGTCAACACAATACCCAATACCTGAGAAGTTTTCACAGCATCTTCTCCAAATGTTTCGTAGAAATCTCCCACTCTAAAAAGGAGTATAGCATCAGGGTGTTTCGATTTAAACAGATTGTACTGTTTCATCAAAGGAGTGTCAGCCGATTTTACCATAGATCATATCATCTTTACCAACTGCAAAAGTACAAATAAAAACTCTAAATTTCAACAAAAACGTTTTATGATAGTAGCTTTTTATTCGTATTTTGTTTTTGTCTCTGAAGATAAACTGTTACTCAAACTTGATTAGGTATTAAATGTTGACGATATTCATCGCTTTTTGGATGCCTATCGTTACGAAATTTTTGATAGTTGCTACTGCTTTTTCCAATGCCGGTTCGATGATGGTAGAGAGTTCAGTTTTGTCAAATCGTCCTAAAACGTAGTCAACTTGATAGCCTTGGGCATAATTTTTGCCTATTCCAAAACGCAAACGCGGGAAATTCTCATGACCTATGGTTTCAATAATATGGTTCATGCCATTATGAGAACCGCCACCTCCTTTCATTCTTAATCGTAATGCGCCGGGAGGTAAATCAATATCGTCCGAGATTACTAATGTGTTTTCTATAGCGATTTTCTCATGTTCCATCCAATATTTGAATGCCTTTCCGCTGAGATTCATGAAGGTAGTGGGCATAATGATGATGAGTGTACGACCTTTAAATTTTGCGCGGGCAACGTAAGCCAATCGGTCAATGCTAAAAGTAACGTTTAAGCTCTTTGCCAAATGGCTAACAACTTCAAATCCAATGTTATGTCGTGTTCCTGTATATTGATCCTCTGCATTGCCGAGACCCACTATTAAATACTTTTTATTGTCTTCTCCCATGAGTTTTCCTATCAGTACTTTAGGTGAAAAATGTTAAATTTGTTTGGTTTCTAACGTTTTTGTCTCTTCATTTTCTTCAAAATTGACAAAGAAAGAGAAGTTTAATTTGCCATAATTGCGATGCTCGAAAAATTGGGGATGTTCAGAAAAATTATGCTCTT
>JAITTF010000003.1 GCA_031287215.1 Bacteroidales bacterium | reverse complement strand
TTATTTTAGAATGAATAAGCGATGTGTGCGTTGAGAAATCCTTTGCTTCCACAAGCAAATTCCCCTCCAATGGCAACATTTTTGTGTGGATAATAATTAAATCCAAAAAATGTTGGTTGAACATATAGGTTATACATTTTTTGATTGAAACGCCTATCAGCTTCGAAATTGAAAGCGGTATTAATCATCAAACCGATGGACAATCCACTATAAAGTACAATTTTTTCTCGATTAAGATAGGAAAATCTAATGCTTGGAGCTATGGCAATGCAGGCTCTATAGAGATTTTTCGTTTTGATATTTTGGAGTTGGTCGTTATAATATGAACGAATAGTATATTTCATACTGCCCGGTGTAACTGAAAAATCAGCCCCAATCCACATATATTTCAGCGCACGATAGTGATAAGACAATGTTGTAGTCCCAAATTTCAGATAATCAAACGAATAATGGCTCCAAGTCGTTTGTATATTGGCATATACATTAGTGAGAAAGGCATCGCCATACGACAATTTTATTTCATGGCGATTGAAATTTTTGGAAGTTACCACCGTATCTTGTGCAACAACGCCAAGGCTAAAAGGTAACAGGAGCAGTAATAATAGGAGCTTTTTCATAATAACATTGTTTATTCGTTCAAGCATTGCCACATTTACATACCAAAGTTAGTAAAATAAAATTAAATAACAAATTTTTTTACAAAAAACAAAGCACAGATGATTGATTCTGTGCTTTGTTGGTTTTTGTGTTATCTATGTTTATTTGGTTAAAATAAAATCTACACGTCTGTTTTTAGCACGGTCTTCTTCGTTGTCGTTTGGATAAGTCGGGTTGATTTTTCCAAGTGGCAATAATCCGATACGATTCTTCTTCACTCCTTTTTTAATCATATAATTACAAACAGTTTGAGCTCGCCTTGCAGAAAGTTTGTCGTTGTAATCATTTGATGCTATATCACAAGTGTGTCCAAGCAGTGATACTGCCAATCTCGGATATTTCTTCATAATATCAACAACGTGTAATATTTTAACGATAGATTCAGGTCGCAAAGTAGATTTATCCAAGGCAAAATAAACAGGTTCCAATATGTATTTTTCCAGTTCTATAATGATGGCATTGTTTCTTGCAATCGCTACAGGGTTATTAGGACCTTCGTCATATGATTCAAGACCTATTCTATTAACGTAAGCCGGGTCTATAATATAGTCAGGGTCATACCAATAAGGATAAGCATAGTTTGGATTTTCCGGATTGTTAGGTGAATTTGCGAAATTTGGATCCCAAACGGTATCACCGGCAATTCGATTTACAGTTGTTTTAGTGCCGTCAGCTAATTTGTTATTGTCAACATAGCGACGACCATTGAGTATATTTCTCAGGCTGTCAACCAAGTTTTGGAACTCCGCATTGCTAATATAACTACCCATTTGAGGACCAACCATTTGTGTGTATTCAATGCTACGAGGTGCACCAATGGCAGATTTGATACTATCTATCAATTCTCTCTGCATGCTTTCTCTGGTAGCGACATCTGCCGCATAGAGTTTTTCGATAAAACATTTGTCTAATGGTCCACATTTTTCTTCATCAACTTGATCTCTATCTCTGAGCTTACCAAGTTTAATCCTCAAGCCGATTTTAACGCCAAAGGCAAGTAAATCTACTCTATCGGTAGCATGAGATTGCAGAAAACCGTTATATCTTAAACCATCTCCAATTTGGTGGGCGTTATCCATGGCTCCCGGGTTTACTACTCCATCGTCATTAGTTTCAGGCATAATAAGTTTTCCACTTTCGTGTGAATTACCTTTTTTCATATTCAAGATGCCATAATCAGCATAAATGCCGACAGAAAGGTTAACTCTTGGTGAGAATGCAAACAAGAAACCAATTTCACCGGCTGCCGCCACATTGATTGGTTTCAATTTGAAAGTACCTTCAAAAATAGGGTCAGGATGTACAGGTGTGGTGCCAAAACCGTGTTGATACAAGGTATAAGGGTCGCCGATGGTAAGGTTTGCAGCAGGAAAATATCCCAAAACCTGCAAAGCACCGTCAATATGCTCGTATGTTTGTTGCAAAACAGGTATTTGTAATTTCGCGCCAAGCGAAAAATACATACCCACAAGTTCTTTTTTACCCCATTTTGTTTGATATTCAACCATCAAAGGAACATTTACAACGTAACCATGCTGCTTTTCAACCCATTTATCCAAAGAGAAACGCAACTCATAGTCTGTTGTTGCACCCTGTAGCGGTATTGTTTGTGTCCAAGCACCGCCAACCATACCTCCTGTTATGAAGTGTGCAGGGTCTCCATCTAAAGGGTCGCCTCCCAAGGGGTCGAGATTTCCAAGATATGGGTTTTTCCAATTTCTGGTATAAGTAGCTTTAGCGTTATAGTCAAACCACTCTGCTCCAAAACTTAAGCCCCAATGTTTATTCCAAAAATACTGAAGTTTTAAACCTGCACCCCATCCAAGAGGATAAGCACTTTTGACTCCATTATCAAGTGTGTAAGAGAAAGTGTTGTGTCCGTAGTTACCGCCAAGCGTAAAAAACCAACCTTGTTCTTGTCCCATTACCGATGAAAGCATGATTGCTGCAAATAAGAATGTTACTATTTTTTTCATTTTTCTTTTTTTTACTAGATTACTGTTTTTTTTTAACATAAGAGATTTGGCAGAAGGCAAATTGCTTCGCCTTCCGCATCTTCTCATCTTATTTTACAACTAATTTTGTGGTTAATAAAATT
>JAITTF010000311.1 GCA_031287215.1 Bacteroidales bacterium | reverse complement strand
AGCTTTTTGGTAATAAGTAATGGCTTCAGTATTCCGTTGAAGCATCTCTAAATTATAGGCATAATAGTAGTAAAGTTCTCCTTGAAGCGGATAATCGGGAGGCGTTTTCATTTCGTAACTTGTAACCGATTTTTGAAGAATACGGGCTGCGTTTTCGTAATCATTTTTCAACAATTGATCTACCCCATAGAGCAGTAACAGAGAATAGAGTTTGGACTTTCCTTCAGCAGGAGAGAACATTTCAAAAGACTCTACATTTTTATTGATAGATTCCGCTTTGATAAAGGCATCAAATGCTTCTTCAGGTGTAGCAGGATAAAGGAGGGCATAGTTGTCATTTTCCTGTTTTTTGCTATACTCATCATTAGCTAAATAGAAATAGATATTGGCTTTATAGAGCCAGGTTTGCGCTTTAGAAGATAATTTTTCATCAGCAATACAAAGATCTATTTGCTCTTTAGCTTTTACAAAATCTTTTTCGTAAAAGGAGTTGTAAGCTTTATTCAAAGATGGTTTTTGGGCACTTAGGGATACAATCATGCCACAAAACAGAAACAACAAAACTGTCTTTTTCATACTAAAAATATTAATTATTTGATTAAGGTTAATTTACAAGAATATTTATTCTTCTTCCGTATTTTCCTCTTTTTCAATTTCTTCCTCTTCAATGTCAGCATCCAATTCTTCCAAATCGGCATCCGTTATTTCCAAATCTTCTTCTACAATTTCGTTCAGCACCTCTTCAGCCACTTCATCTTCATCACGCGGTACCTGAGTAACCGCTGCGATAGCGTCATTATCTTTAAGGTTGATCAATTTTACGCCTTGAGCAGCTCTTCCGATGATTCGTAAATCACTAACATGCAATCTTAAGGCAATCCCTGAACGATTGATAATCATCAAATCTTCGTCATCTCTAACGTCTTTCATGGAGATTAAGCCGCCGGTTTTGTCGGTAATATTGATTGTTTTAACCCCTTTTCCACCACGATTAGTAATTCTATAATGTTCTATGAGGGAGCGTTTTCCGTATCCTTTTTCAGAGACTACCAACACATTATACTCATCATTTTCAATACAGACCATACCGACTACAAAATCACTTTCATGAGCCAGTGTGATGCCTTTTACGCCTGATGCGGTACGTCCCATAGGTCTCACTTTAGCTTCAGGGAATCTAACGGCTTTTCCTGAGTTGAGTGCCAACATGATATCATGTTTTCCGTTGGTAAGATGAGCTTCCAGCAGATGGTCATCTTCTCTAACGGTAATCGCATTAATTCCGTTGACTCTCGGACGTGAATAGGCTTCAAGGGAGGTCTTTTTGATAATCCCTTTTTCGGTACACAGTACGATGAAATGGTTGTTAATATAATCACTATCGGTAAGATTATCAATATTAATGACCGCTTTAACTTTATCGTCTTGTTCAATATTGATCAGATTTTGTACCGGTTTCCCTTTAAAGACTTTAGCGCCTTCTGGGATTTCAAATACACGCAACCAGAAACAACGACCTTTTTCGGTAAAGAAGAGCAGATAATTGTGATTAGTAGCCATATAGAGGTGTTCGGTAAAGTCTTCTTCGCGGGAGTTGCTTCCTTTAGAGCCTTTACCACCTCTATTTTGTACTTTATATTCAGATAAAAGAGTACGTTTAATGTAACCAAGATGAGAGATAGAGATCACTACTTCAGCATCTTCGATCATGTCTTCGATTTTAAATTCCGAAGAATCCAATTCAATTCTCGAACGGCGGACATCTCCAAATCGGGTTTTAATATCAATAAGTTCTTCTTTAATGATCGAATATTTTAAATTATCGTCAGCCAGAATGCTCTGTAGGTAAGCAATTTTCTTTTTAAGTTCGTCTAATTCATCTATCAGTTTACCTCTTTCCAAACCTGTAAGTTGGCGTAATCTCATTTCAACGATCGCACGAGCCTGAATTTCAGAAAATTGCCAATTGTCCATCAAAGTGGTTCTTGCTTCTTCAACGGTAGAAGAGGCACGAATAGCGGCGATAATTTCATTGATAATATCAAGAGCTTTTACCAATCCTTCTAAGATATGTGCTCTTTCTTCTGCTTTACGGAGGTCAAAGATGGTTCTTTTGGTGATGACTTCAAACCTATGATTTACATATTCTCTAATCAAGTCTTTGAGTGTCAAAGTCATTGGGCGACCGTGAATCAGAGCTACATTATTGATACTAAAAGAGGATTGGAGGGCAGTTTGTTGGTATAATTTATTGAGAACTACATTCGGAACGACCTCTTTTTTAAGGTCATAAATAATTTTAGTGCCATTTCTTTTATTAGAGAGATTTTCAATACCTGTAATTCCCTCAAGTTTTCCCTCTTTCACTAAGTCCACCGTTCTCTTGATCATATCAGCAGGATTGGTAAGATAGGGTAAAGAGGTAACGATAATACGATTTTTTCCGTTTTCTTCTTCGATAGTAGCTTCACCACGCATGACCACTCTACCGTGTCCTGTGGCATAAGCCTCTTTGATACCTTCACAACCATATATAATACAGTTAGTAGGGAAGTCAGGACCTTTGATATATTGCATAAGTCCTTCCACATCAATATCATTATTGTCGATATAAGCAATAATACCATCACAAACTTCATTTAGATTATGAGGAGCCATATTAGTAGCCATACCAACAGCAATCCCTGAAGAGCCATTCACTAAGAGGGCAGGTACTTTTCCGGGCAGTACGGTAGGTTCTTGGAGGGAATCGTCGAAGTTATTTTTCATCAAGACGGTCTCTTTTTCGATGTCATCGAGCATCTCTTCGGCGATTTTACGCATACGGGCTTCCGTATAACGCATAGCAGCAGCGCTGTCGCCATCTACAGAGCCAAAGTTACCTTGTCCTTCTACCAAAGGGTAGCGTAATGACCACTCTTGAGCCATTCTAACCATAGAATCATATACAGCGGTATCGCCGTGTGGGTGGTACTTACCGAGTACTTCACCGACAATTCTTGCCGATTTTTTGAAGGGTTTATTGGATACAATACCCATGTCCCACATACTATATAATATTCTTCTATGTACTGGTTTTTGTCCATCTCTAACATCAGGTAGTGCACGCGAAACGATCACTGACATTGAATAATCAATGTAAGCGGATTTCATTTGTTCTTCAATGTTTACCTGGATGATTTTTTCTCCTTCTGCCATTTTTTTTTCTCTTAAATTTTTTATAAACAATTAAAAATTAACACTATAGCTATCTTCAAATGTAGCCACAAATATACACATTTTTTTTGTACTTTTGTCGGTTAAAAATAATATTACAATATGAAAAAAATTGCCATTGTAGCGGGTGGAGATTCCGGAGAATTTGATATTTCTTTAAAAACTGCCGCAAATATTTTTCAAACTATTGATAAAGAGCTGTTTAAGCCTTATACCATCATGGTTAGGGGACGTGCTTGGACATACACTCAAGATAGCATTATCTACAATATAGATAAAAATGACTTTTCGCTCAGAATTGGAGGTGAAAAGATTAGTTTTGATGCTGTTTTTATTGCAATCCATGGCACCCCGGGAGAAAACGGGAAAATGCAAGGCTATTTTGACATGATAGGCATCCCTTATACGGGATGTAATATGTTCAGTTCAGCTTTGACTTTTAATAAATTTTTCTGTAACGTAGTCGTCAATAGTTTGAATGTGCCGGTTGCAGACTCGTGGCATTTTTATAAGAATGATAAAATTAATTTTGCGGAATTATCGGAGGAATCCGGCTTCCCTTGTTTTGTAAAGCCTTGTAATTCAGGTTCAAGTGTAGGTGTTACTAAAGCTCATTCTATGACAGAATTGAAAAAAGCAGTCAAAGATGCACTCGAATTTGATGACCAGTTTATGGTGGAGAGATTTGTAAAAGGTAGGGAAATGACTTGTGGTGTTACTACTATTAATGGAACAGTGCAAGCCTTAGCAGTTACAGAGATTAAAAGCAAAAAAGAGTATTACGATTATGAAGCTAAATATACACCTGGATTTCTTGAATTAGTTACACCTGCCCTTATATCTGAGAAATTGGAACATACTATCAAAGCGTATTCTGAATTGATTTTTAAGAAATTAGGTTGTAGCGGGGTCGTGCGGATAGATTATATCGTGGACAAAAATGAGATTCCCTATTTTTTGGAGCTCAATACCATTCCGGGTCAGACAGTTATGAGTATTATTCCACGTCAAGTACAATATCTGGGGATGAATATCGTTGATTTTTATACCGGGTTATTAGAAGAGGTCATGGACTTTATAAATTAATGTTGATATAGTGTAATGAATAAAATTAAATCTATTTTTTTCTTCTTATTGTTACTTATAGCTGCTCATCAAGAGAATTGTGCTCAATATACGCAGGTAGATGTATTGAAATACATAGATACATATAAGGATATTGCTGCTAAAAAAATGATGGAGTATAAAATTCCTGCGAGTATAACGTTGGCACAAGGGATTTTTGAAAGTGCATGTGGTACAAGTCGTTTAGCAACAGAGGCTAACAATCATTTTGGAATAAAATGTCATACGGAGTGGACAGGTGATACCGTACTTATTGATGATGATGCTTTAGGAGAATGTTTTAGAAAATATAATTCGGTAGAAGAGTCTTTTCAAGACCATTCTTATTTCCTTACTTCTCGAAATAGATATAGTAAATTATTTGATTTAAGTTCAACAGATTATAAATCATGGGCTTATGGACTCAAAGAGGCTGGATATGCTACCAATCCCAAATACCCTGAAAGATTAATTGCGCTCATCGAAAAATATAATATTAATGTACATGACACCCTTGCGCATTCATTAACCCGATTGGTCTCCGTAAACCCTGAATCTTCTTCTAAACCTACTGTCAAAGAGAAAGCCAATGATAGCCTTGAACGAGTAGTGTTTGAAGATAGAAATGTCCGTGTAGAGACCTTTAGAAAAAAGGAACGTTCAAATAGTG
>JAITTF010000261.1 GCA_031287215.1 Bacteroidales bacterium | reverse complement strand
CGCAGGTATATCCCGCCATAACTGCCAACCCCTGATAATAGGATAACTTAGCAGCAATAAAAAGAGGATTAGGAAAATTAGGAAAAAACCGGATTTCATTAATACTTTGCTATTTGTTTTTGTTGCATTTTTTGCTTTATCACTGTTATCCGACAAAAATACAAAAAACATTTTACAAAAATGAAATTACCTGAAAATAAGTGATATAATTTGCTAAATTGTTGATTTTCAAAACTAAATCCCCTATTTTGACTGCGTCAATAACCTGAAAAAAGCAAAAAATCAGATGGTTTGGGAATCTTTTGTTGTCAGTTTTTGTCAGAATTTTCGAGAAAATTCATCAAATCAAACAGATTTGTCAAAAATGCAAATTCACGATAATATTTCTTTAGCTCTAATTTCAAATTACACACAAGCGCATAAAAAAAGGGGACACCCACAGGCAAGGCAGCCCCTTGCGAATTTACTCTTTCTTTTTCTGCTTAAAAGTATAAGAAATACCTAAAGCTACTTTCCAGTAATCGCCTCTAAAATAGAGTTTGTCTACATACTCCTTTAATGGAGTATAATAATCGTTACTGTAAGTTAGTCGATATTTAAGATTGTATTCGCCCATTACACGCATACCGATATGATAATCGCCCATGAGTGATAAACCAACACCACACTTAAAGCGGTAGCCAAATCCAATGCCTGCATTGATAAGAAAATTTACTTTTTTGTGATACATAATACCATGAAGCGACCGGAATACGGCATATTCATTATCTAACCCGTAAAGTTTTCCGAACACCCAACTATCGCTTTGCATCCATGCACCATTGTCGGGCACAGGACGAGGAGGGTACATAGGATCGTCAGCTTCTACTATCTCAATAATCAATCCTGCACTTCCTGTGAAATAAAATCGACTTTTACCCAATGGAATGAAAAAATTTAATTTTATGGGAATATCAATAGAACTATATTCATACAAAAAATATTGAGCATTAGAAAAAGTTTCATTTAATGTCAATCCATAAGGAGCTTTCACTCCTTTAAAACCTGCCTTATTGTACACGTTCCATGCAATACCTGTAGTAATAGAGAGATAATTGGTAAAACCATAAGAAAGGGTTAATTCATAAAAAAGAGGAAAATAGAACCCATTATTTTTATAAATATCAGTTGCATTCCCTTTCTGCCAAACAGTACCTATTGCCCCAAAATCGAAACCTATTGTCCAACTGTTTTTTTGAGCGAATGCTGTATTCCTGATCAAAAACAGTGATAAAATTAAAACGATTATTTTTTTCATATCTATTATTTTTAGAATGTAACATTTTTTCAAGTGATTACGGACAAGTTTTATCATGCAATTTGATTTCGTCATTACTATAAATCCAAGAACAACTACTACTTGATTTTACTTTCCATGAGGAGTGTAGTGCTGCTCTTGTAACGGTAAATGGATTTTTCATAGGATAATCATACAGTAAAGTATTTTTGCCCGAATTCGTTTTGCCATTAGGATAAATAGGGGTTTGATTGGTACAATCTGCATTACCATAGACAACCTTTCCCCAAAAAGAGACTTCCATCCTATCTGCTTTCTTTAAAATCCACCAACCCGAACTGTTCTTTTTATAATGAACATTTTTGACATATACCCGATTAAGACCACCAATGCTCCATACTCGAAAATGATGGTTTATTTTGTAGCCCGAACACGTAGATATATCTTTATGTCTTTCGTGGTCACACTTTTGTTTACAATCCCCTGTACCCAAAACTTGAAATGATTTTTTGTCAGTGCTTTTGCACCCATCTGCAAATGTAACCTCTATTTTAATATTGTATGTACCATCACATAAAAAAATTTGTGTAAATTCGCTTGTAGATTGGATTTTATCAGGAATTGTACTGTTTTCAAATATCAATTTATAACTTGTAGCGTTTTGATGGTTGCAGTGATAAGGGCTTGCTTTAATTTTATATCGTACTCCACAACCTTGATATGATGGGTCGCAAGTTGGCGTTACCAGATTTACACCGCAATCTTTAGGTGTAACTATCGTTGTTTTATCGCAAGTTGTTCCATTTCTGCGTTTTATGGTAGCGGTTACCGTATAGGTTCCTATGGTAGCATATGTATGTGTGGGACTGTCGCCATATGCAATTGATGAGGTTCCATCTCCAAATTGCCATTTTATTTCCACAATATCACATTGTGATTGAGTTGGATTATTTGCCTGCTGAGCCAAATCTATCCGTATTCCATTCACATAAGCGGAAAATTTAAAAGTATGAGGACAATCTGTGCCATAAGGAATTTCTGCTTTTATTGTAAATTTACTGCAATCAGGACAAACAACGCTATCCCCTTTACTCCAATTTCCTTCATCAATGTCTATTGCCAGTTGTTGTTCAAATGCATGGAGTGTACCGTCTGTTTCCCCATATCTGTGCCACAATGATTTTACTTCTTCTAATTTATTGAAATCTAAATTTTGAATGATGAGGTTATGATATTCCCCATACAACATTATCCAACTTCCAATAATGGATTCACAGTCAGGGGAAAGGAATGTTCGTAAAAAATCAGATACCGTGTAATGATTATCAGGGTTGGTTTTTTCGTCAATGCCGCCATTTGCTTGCATGTAAAGTACCTCACGGTCAATTTTAGCTCTTAAAGAATAAAAGTCGGTAATGACTTCAAAGGCAAAAAGTATGGGAAAATCGGGAAAAGAATCAGATTGGACATAAGCGGCATAATGCACGGAGTCGCTTTCAAGTAATTTATCCCATTGATTGGAAAAAAAGATAAGGGTGTCATAAACCTCATTAAAATATTTTTAACTTTTGAATCGCAAGATAACATTCCTCACCGTAAGATAATAGGAGTTAATAACATCTCTAAAATTGTCAACT
>JAITTF010000224.1 GCA_031287215.1 Bacteroidales bacterium | reverse complement strand
AAAAAATACAAAAAAATGTTGAAATATCATACTGTTTCTATGATATTTCAACATTTTTTTTTGTAGTGGATATTTATTGGGGGAAAGTTAGGATATAAATTTGTCCGATATTGTGATTGTTTTATATTCTATCTCGATGATGTTAATCTAAATTCAGAATATGAAAAAATTAAAAATATATTCGAGTGCAAAGGATTGTTTTTTAATCCTCATAAAGTATTTATATGTAGTAATTTAAATAAAGATGAATACCTTAAATATAGCAATTTATAAATTAATTAAATATGGAGAATAAATTATTGATAATTGATGGGCATAACTTATTGTTTAGAATGTTTTTTGGGATGCCTTTTCCATTACATAACAATAGTGGCATAGAAATTACAGCAACAGTTGGAGTTGTTGGTGCAATATTTAAAATGTTCAAGCAAATTAAACCAACACATTTCATTATCATATTTGATGGTGAAAATGCTTTGACCAGAAAAGAGCTTGATGAAACTTATAAAGCCAATAGAATTATTGACTATGGGCAATTACCGGATGAAAACAATCCTTTTGTTCAATTGCCAATCATAAAAATAGTTTTGGATTATTTACAGTTGCCTTATATCGAAACTGAAATGTGTGAAACTGATGATTATATTGCACAAATTGTTTATAAAAAATTCGGCGAAAACTATATAGTTTCAAATGATACGGATTTTTTACAATTAATAGATTCTTCCACATTCATTTACAAATATAATGGAGATAAGTCCTATATAATTAATGAAGATTTCATCTTAAAAAAATATGGAATTTTGCCCTGTAAATTTGTTCTATACAAATCTTTAATTGGAGATAATTCGGATAATATAAAAGGAATAAAAGGAGTTGGAAGTAAGACTGCCGTGAAATTGATAAATCATTGCCGTGATATTTATAGTCCGGAAATAGATGTTGATTATCTTGGAATTAAATTAGTTCAAACGATACAAAATAACATAGACACAATAAAGCATAATATCAATTTAATTAACTTGATTGAAAATCCCGATATTTCTATTAAAAATCTTAACGAAATGAAAATTGATTATGCCTTATATGGTAGTATGAAAACAATGAAAATAATCAATGAATGTAATATAGAGAATGTATAAAATAATAAAAATTACAGAACGAGAAATGTTCAAAAATATTAAAGATGCATGGAATATGTGCTGTTTGAATGATAGTGAATGTTCTCCATTTCAATTCTTTGAATGGCAATATCATTATTATCATATTTTTGGAGATAACAAAGATTTAGCTATTTACATTATTTCAGATGTGGAAAACTCTAATTTAATTGCCATATTCCCATTTTGGGAAAGAACGGTTGAAAATGAAAAATTATTAGAATTTATTGGTTGTAGAGGTGTTGATTATTTGATGCCTATAATAGAGGACAAACATAAACCTGATGTTTATAAATTGTTTGAACAATATCTAACAGAAAACAGCTTAAATATCTATATTTACGATATACCGGAAAATCATTCGTTTTATACTTCTTTTTACTCTATTTCGACACCTAATAAAATTACGATACCTTGCGGAGTAGTAAATCTGCAAATTTTGCATAAATATAGAGAATTTGAATATGATAAAAGGTATCTCATAAAACATAATGAAGCATTACAGTTTTCTATATATTTGAATGAAAAAATCCCAATACCATTATTAGAAAAGCACATTAATGGATATATCAATATTGTTGATAACAAATACAAATATAATGATACTGAAAAATTTCAATCTTTTCTTACGCTTTACTTAAATGATATAAATGACAAAAAAATTGCGGTTTATGCTGATTTACATAATGATACAGAAACCATATATTCCGTAATCGGTATAAAATGTAGAGAAACGATATATCTACTCAATTTTGTTTTTAATCTTAAATATAAAAAATTTGCACCAGGTAAAATATTATTAACCGAATTGATTATTATTGCAAGTAAAAGAGGATATAAGAAGATTGATTTTTCAAGAGGTACAGATATTTATAAATCAAAATTGGGTTGTGATTTTATCAATAACATGTCTTTATTAATTACATCATCAAATAAAATACGACAATTTGTAGCTAAACAAAATCAAAGTATAGGCTTCTTTCCATCATCCCAATAGCATAACTATTTTGTAACAACATATTAGCCAGCAAAGAAGGCTATTTATTATCCAAATATTTTTATTATCGTCTGGATTTTATCCATCACAAAAGGCGTTACAACATTCCCCGTCACACTACACAGCACACTATGAATAGTTTGGAATGCAGAAGCCATGATATTTGCTTTGGGATGAGAGCGATTTAATTGCGTATTTATTCTTGCTAATTCCGCTGTAATTTCCTCTTGTTCATCGGATAATACATTTGCGATAGCTGTTATCTGTGGAATAATTTCTTCTATTGCCTTTCGCATATCGTCCGACAAAGATACCGTATTATTTTGTCCGCCAATTACATTTGAGTTATTTGCCTGTATAACAGAATCCTTTCCGGTAGTAACTATTCCGGCATTAATGGTTTGGATGAAATTTTTATCGGTCATTGCCACAGGTATTATTGTTTTGTATATTTCTTTTTGTTCGGCAAGCCAATATTGCAGTTGACGCGTGATTGACGAAGTGAGCAAAACGGCAATTTCGGGCGAAGCTAAAGGAAAATCAGGTAGATTTTCTGTCATATTTTCTATTTCTATCAAAGCTTCACGTGAGTTTGAAAGAGTGTTCAATTGATAATTCAATATTTGTTTACGGGTTTTTAAAACGGATTTTGGAAAATCAGGATTGACAATTTCCGCAAAAATCGGAAATGCTATGTTTGCAGATTGCAGGAAAATAGCGTTTTCGAGGGCACAAATAACAGCGATAAGTATGTTGTCTGTCGGTAATTTGGCAAGGTCGCTGTAAAGTTGCGATAGCAAATTAATGACGGCGGCATTATCAAAATCGTTATAAAGTCGTTGTGCTTGGTGGACATGCAAAGCCTTGCTATATGCAGACAAAGCGACTTCATCGACTTGCCGGTTGAGGCGCACAGAATAAAAATCGGTAAATGAAATGTAATCTTGTCCGGATAGTAAAACATCGAAAATAAGAGTTATTTCAAAATAGAGTTTGACGATTTGCGTAAGCAAACAAGCGAAAATTTCATTCGGTTGAGCTTGTTCTTGAATGGTTTTAGCGTGTCTGGCAAGTTGAGAAAGAGTGTCTTTGATTTCCTGTTTTGCGCAAATATCGTCTTTCAATGTTTCAACGGATTGCAACAAACGAAGTTTAATGCGTTTGCTTTCGGCAGTTATCAGGAAGTGATAAAACCGATGAATAGGTATTTGTGTGTCAGGAAATGATAGCATTATTTCCGGCGGAAAATAATCTATCACAATGGCTGTGTAGTCCTGATTATTTAAGTATTGGGTAATGTTGGCAGGAGTGTCGGTATTGAAATTTACCGGTAAATTATTTCCCAATACTTGCGTTAAACGGTTTTCTATTTCTGATAATGTTGTCGGGCATTTGTCCAACAAATGAGAAATTTCGGAATAGCCGACAGGCGTTTGTCCGCTTTGCGGTCGCAAACTGCCGTGTAAAATGCTATTGTATATTTCGAGATTCATTGTTTTTATTTTTTGCAACAAAGGTAACTACTCAAGTATGAAATGGTTAAAAATCAACAACTAAACAAATTTATTGTTTGACCTTCCCAAACGTTTCCAACTCAATATACTTTGCCTTAAATTTGTCAGATGGAATTTTTTTCTGTAAAAGGTTTTGAAAATTCTCATCATGAGTAGCCAAAATAATTTGCTTTCCCATATTGACTACGATACTTCTTAACAAGTCAATGGTTGAAAGGATATTAATGCTGTCCATTGATTGAATCGGGTCGTCAATAAAAATGCAATCAACGGAACTGCCGTTATTGTCTTTCACATTCAACGCTTTTGCTAAAAATATACTTAAACTCAAAATATTAAGTTGGGCTGTACTGAAATATAAAGTCGGGACAAGCGGATTTCCTCCATTTTCTTCTGAAACGAATACATTCAGTCGAGGTTTTTCAGTATTGATGAAATCACATTTGAATAATATTTCTTTATACTTGGGATGCGGGTCAATTTTTCTATATAGTGCATTTATCAGCTTGCCATGAAAAAACGATTCGATTTGTTTATCAATAAATTCGGAAAGTAACTTCCGTTCATTTTCTAATTTTGGAGAGACTTCTTTTTCTAAAAAGGATTTGTTCGCTAATATTTTTTCTTGAGACCTTTTTAATTCTTCATGCTTTAGAAATGGTAAGACATTCTCTTTGTATTCCTTCGTTTTTTCAAATGACTGAATACGTTCCTCCGTTTGAAGAATTTGCTTTTTATAAGAATCGTTTTTCTCTCTTAATAGTCTTTCTAATTCACCTTTTTCTTTATCGGATAATTCTATTTCCAATTCTGATTGTACAAAATATTCAAATGACAGAAGTTTTTGATTGGAAGACTCTTTCTCTCTTTCAACTTGTTGCAAATCGGAAAGAATTTTTTCCTCCGCGTATTTTTCCAACTGTTTTTGATACTCAATAATTGATTGAGTATTTTTCTCTATTTCTTCTTTTTCTGTGTTTATTTTTGATTCAAAATACTCTTTTCGTTTATTCAATTCAGCGAAAATATTATTATCTACAATTTGATTTTCATCCATGAGTTTTCTGATTCTCAGATAAGATTCATTGACTTTCAAATTATCAATTTTTTCTTTTAAGACAGGTATTTCTCGTTCATTGATAATACTTTTCCTTTGTTCTAACGGTTGCCGTATTTTGACATTATTTTCTTGAGTAATTTTTAGTTCTTCCAACAATTTAGATGATTCTTTTATTTTTTTCTCAAGGTTGGCTTTAATGTTTTCAATATCATTGCCTCCTATTTCTTGCACTATTCCATTGATTTCTGTATCTAAGTTTTGAATATTTAATCTATATTTTTCAAGTTGTATTGTTGATTCATTTTTGGTAGATATTTCTTTTGATTGTTTTTCTTTTAGAGTATTTATATCCAAATTCAGAGTATTTAGAATTTTGCATTTTTGCTCATTGTGTTCATTTCGTAAATCCGCTAAATCCTTTTGATGCTTACTTTCTAATGAAAGCAGGTGTTTCATTCTTTCAGATAAAAATGTATTGTTGGAAATTTTTTGAGCCAATGTTTCAAAGCTATCATATTCCTGTTTACATAGAGGACATGTAGATGATTGATTTTTAGTAACAATATCCGTACCTTTTGTAATGAGTTGTTCTATATCAGAATTAAGTTTATTAGCACTAATTATTTCTTCTTCCGTTTTTTTCAACTCTATTTTGATTTCATTAATCAATGCAATATTGGCTTTCAATTGGTTAATTGTGTCGTAGAATGGTCTTGTTTTCTCATTTTCAGGAATAAAATAGTTATCAGATTCTATTTGTTTATAAATATCTTCCCAGTTCTTAATCTCGTTAAAGATATTCAGTATTTGTTGTTCCTGCGCCGAAATTGTTTTTGATAAAACGTCAAGTAATTCAATGCTCTCGTCTCTTTCTTTATTTTTAGTATCTAATTTTTGAGATAGCTCTGGGATAGTTTTTAATTTGGTTGAGAGCTTCTGATGATTTTCAATTTCCGTATTTAATTGTGCTGTTATTTCGTTATATAATTTCAATAACAGTTCTAATTTCAAATCAATGTCTTTTACCTCTTCATCTTTTTTATTAGTCAAGTCTTTCACCATTGCCATTTCTTTGACAATTTCTTGGTACTTAGGACATATTGCCAATAATTCCAAGAAAGCGGTTTGCTCTTGGATAGTTTTGCTAAGTTCTTCCGTTTTGTTCTTTTTTATCCGCTCTGTTTCATGAAGTTGTTCAAATTGTTTCTTGATATTATTTAGTTCTATAAGTTTACCACTCAATTGTTTAAGTTGTTCCTTTGTATTGAAATACGTTTCAATGCTGACATTACTGGTATTATTACCTGTGGTTGCAGAATCAATATCAGTAATTTTTTCTTGATATTTTCCAATGTTATACTTTAAATCTGTGATTCGCTCACTAATCAAATCTGTTAGTTGGTGAATATCTTTTTCATTGCAATCGTTCCGAATGAGAGATATTTTTTCCCCTTTCGTATTTAATGAGCCTATTTCCGAGTTGATTTTAGATAATATTTCAGGATCAAACTCGAAATTGATTTTAGTCTGTATATCATCCAATTCTTTTTGTAGTTCTTTTATTTTATTGCCATTATGTTTTATTAGTTCGATAATGAGTTTATATTTATTATCCAACTGAACATCTCCAAAAGAGCGAATAAACTTTTCGTATCGAACACTTGCATCATCTTCTTTTAGGAATGCGTCAATCCATTCTTGGGATAATATAACTTCTTGAAAATATTTGTGGGTTTTATCTGTCTCACTTTCTTTAAATTTGAAATCAAGCTGATTTGACCTTGGCTTGGGAATATTACGTTCTATGGGGTTGCTCTCCGAGGTAAGGTATAGTTTAACATAACCATCCTTATTTTCACGAATAGCATCCTTGTTTTTTAGAATATAATTGCTGTCTTCTGCTTTTGCTGAACTTATATTGTCTTTATATCTTCGAAGTAAACGCCCAATATTATTTGTGAAGCCCCATTCAACGGCATCATAAAATGAAGTTTTACCGAATCCATTAGGCGCATAGATAGAAATAAAATCTGCGACTTCGTTTGATTTTGTTGTGAAATCAAAAGTTCCGTCTTTGACGTCATTATAAGCCTTAAATGCCTGTATTTCTACTTTCTTGAATTTCATTTTCTACTTCTTTAATGATTTGTTGATATAGATTTTCAACTCCCTCCCTGTCAGTCCCTTTTCCTGATACTGTCAGATTACTATTCTCAATAAGCCCGTAAATCTTAGAATTGTTAGAATAACTTGACTTACTATTATATGCTTCATGATTTTCGAGTATTGAACCGTCCAAATCGTTATTGATAATATGCTCTTCTATTAATCGGTGAATGGAATCCTTATCCAAAAAAATTATCATTTTATCCTGAACAATTTTACGGCTTGAAAATTTATCGTTTTCTATTTTATATTTCAATTGAGTGCTAACAGGTTCTTTTACAATAAATAGAATGTAAATATTCCAGCGTTCAAATTCTTTTTCTTCGTCCTCAAATTCAGATTGATAATAAGAACCTATCGAACTCGTAATAGATTCCCAATTATCATTCAGCAGGTTTTCATTCTCAAAAAAGAAAGAAAACACACTGATAGTACCGACTAATTCTGTTTTTGATAGTTGAGGTATGAATTGCGGAAATAATTCATCCAGAAAATCAATATTTTCAGTTGTTATTAATGATGCTTTCATATTCATCTTTGAGTTTGTTAAGTAATTCTTTTTCGTTTGTATTGTCAAAATGACTATATTCTCCTTCTTTATCAATTATACAGTCTTTTTGAAAAGCATGGATATGTATATGGGTAAAACTTTCGAATGGATTATTGATACCATCATCAATCTTCATTTGTTTTTTGGGAATAGATCTTGCTATATTTGAAATCATGCCCTTTTTTACTATTGTTTTCTGAGGACGTGCTTCATTTGCAAAAATTATACAAGCGTTTTCTTTCAATCCTTTGTAATCGGAATAAGCAATTCTGTCTTTAAATAAATTTCCCCAATCTTCTTTTGAGGAAGAATACATTATTCTGTATTTGTTGAAAATATTTTCCAACTCTTGCTCTGTATTGGGATTCTCGCCTATAACTTTTAAAACAATTAAAAATTCAAGCCAAGCTATCCACAAACCTTTATGGAACAAACTTGTTTCTTCTTCGTTATGAATAAGCATTCTTTTATTTAGTCTATGTTTAATAGCATTTGGGGTTAATGGGTTTTCTATGATTTCATCAGTAATATTTCTAAGGCACAACCTTGTATATTCAATATTTTCTTGCTGAAAACAGCCATCCAATTTCATGATTTGTTCTTTTAGATATTCAAATGATTTACAATAAGGCGGCGATAAAGGAGAAAGTGATTCAGGATACTGATTTACAATTTCATCGAAACTCGTTATTGGAGTAAACTCTATTCTTCCCAACTGTTCATTTGTGGCATCAACCATTTTATTCTGAATCCCTGCCAATAATAAATGATTGCCTTTAATCTTAACAATAGCTCCGCCTGAATGACCTCTGATTTCATCAATTGTTGGATTATTGGGTATTTGCCCTTCTCTTAATTGATTCGCATTTGTTCCTTGAATAGTAACATTTTCGTCTATCCGATATTGATTTTGAGAAGTTCTTCTTATTTCCGGATAACCACATAATGAATATTCAACTCTGTCATCTTCAAAATCATCCAATCGTATGATTTTATCCAACCCATTTACTTTGGCAATTTTAATAATCGCAATATCTTTTTCTGAATGAGGAAAATAACAATCTGTATTGTCAAATCTTTCAACGGACATTGAAATCCATGTGCCATTTTGAAGTGTAAACCGTATCAGGTCTGTAATTTGATTATTATTGTTCGTGATATTATGCTTTGCTGTCAACACATAAGAGTATGCATTGTCCTCAGGTTGGAAGATGCAACCACTTCCACCATTTACAATTACAATGTATTCTCTTATGTTGTCAATATTCATATCTCTATCGGTTTTTGAACATCGCATACGCTAAAATTCGGAAAATTCTTGAAATCCTGTTCCGAAAAAATCTGAGTAGCTAATTCAGGATAATTAAAATGTAAGTTTACATTTTTTTTGCAGTTTATTATTCTTGCAAGACATTGTTTGTCAGGCAAATTATGACTGCTACCATTGGAACTAATCAGAAAATTTTCCGATTGTATCAGGTTTAAAAGCTCGTTGTTTGTGTTTGCTTTGCTTCCGTGATGAGAAAGTTTTACAAAATCAACTCTTACTGGATTTTGACTGGAGTATCCCATGTTTGTCAAACTATCAATAATCGTTTGAGGATGTGCATCGCCAAGAAGCAATATCTTTTGGGCTTGATACTCAAGAATAAAAGCAATGGAACTTCCATTGTGGATTGAGTTATCCTCTCTAAAAGAATCAGATGCTACAAGTTGAGATAAACTGATTGAATAGTTGTTTACGCGAGAAGTATCTGCAACAGGGGCTTCTTTTCCCCATTTGGTTAAAAGCTTCTTTAATTGATTTTCAGACGGAGAAAGTATGGTGAATTTTATTCCAAATAAATTGATTTCATCTCCACTTTTAATAATTCGCCTGTCCCAAATATTGTTTTCTTCAATAAAATCTTCAAAGACTACTCCTTGTGAGATACTTGTGTTATAACTGTGGTGATTTCCTATTGTCAAAAGATTTTCCGGAATTTCTTCTTGTTGAAAATACTCGGAAATAAGTCTTCCGGAATTGAACCAAACTTTTTTCACTAAATCCTTTGCTTGCAGGTCTTGTTCAAACCATTTTAAAATTCCGCCAATGTGGTCATCATCAACATGAGTCAAAATTAGCAAATCAATATACTCATGTCGGATTCTTATTTGTTCGATGAGAGATTTTAATGCTCCGTCCTGTATTTTACTCTTATGATTTTTATAGGTGTATGTATCTCCTGTTCCTCCATCAATAAGAATATTGCGGAACTTAGCTTCTTCATCTTTTATCTTGAGATGAATAGCATCACCGTTGTTTGCTTGTAACAATCTTAATTCCATATTGACAGCAACATTCATTATTATTTTTTTGTTGAAACAAGCAAATCTTTTATATCCACATCCAATAATTCGGCTATTTCAAACAGAACTTTAAGCGGAGGCTGTGTAACATTGGAACACCAACGAGAAACAGTCGCCACATCCTTATTTATAGAATCAGCCAACCATTTACCTGTTTTGCTTTGTTCAACCAGAACTACTTTCAGTCGATTTATCTGTTTCATTTTTATCTATTTTTATTGATAGTGATTGCAAAGATATTGATTGTTTTTGGTTTTTCCAAAAAAGTAGTATCTTTGTGGCGAAGTTATTTGAAACAATGGTAAAACGAAGCAAAGTAAAGAAGACCGCTCGTTTCTTAATCGTTACCCATTTATGCTTTTCTTTTGGGTAAATTTGTGTTTTTTAGGGGTTTGTACGGAAATTTTTTGTAAATTTGCAGAATAATGAGTATCATAAAATGGGAAAAGAGACAATTATTGGCATCTTGGGTGCTATGGCAGAAGAGGTTAGCGGCATCGTGGCACTTTTGACCAAAAAGCAAGAGCATACCATAGGTATGCGTACCTATTATGAAGGGAAAATCAATGGCGTTAAGGCTATTGTCGTCTTTTCGAGATGGGGAAAGGTCGCAGCAGCTACTACAGTTTCTACCTTAATCCTCAAATTTAAGGTTAGTGAAATTATTTTTACCGGTGTGGCAGGAGCCATAAGTTCCGAATTAAATATTGGGGACATTGTCATCGGTAAACGACTGATACAACATGATTTAGACGGGAGACCACTCCTGCAACAATACGAGATTCCACTGCTCCACATGACTTACATCTCTGCAGAGGAACACCAAATATCAAATGCTAAGCAAGCTGTTGAAAAGCTGTTGGATATGAGGACTTTCCACACCATCATCTCTGCTGACACCCTCAAAGCATTAAACATCTTCCATCCCCATTTAGTAATTGGCGACATTGCCAGTGGCGATCAGTTTTTCGGAAAGACGAGCGCTAAAAACGACCTCTTAAACCGATTACCTACCACCTTATGTGTAGAGATGGAAGGAGCAGCAGTGGCACAAGTCTGTTATGAGTATAAAATTCCTTTTACCATCATCCGGACGATCTCTGACTCGGCAGACGAAAAATCGCACACCGACTTTGCCGTTTTTCTTGAAAAAGTTTTTTATACCTATTCCATTGAGATTATTAAAAATATTTTTGAGCAAAAATAGAGTTTCTGATCAAGCAACCTCATATAAAGCTACAATCAGTAATTGAAGAATGGACATGGGAGAAAGATAAATTAGTTTTGATAAAGATATCTGGCGTAACACTACCTTCTTTGAATACTTAAAATAATGTTTATGATGACATCTAAAAAAAGCAAAATGTTAATTTGTCTTTTTTTTTTGTACTTTTGCAAACTCATTTTTATGCTATTACTGTTATGATAAAAAAAATCTGTTTTTGGGTAGGAGTTATAGGCTTGTTTGTCTCTTGTCAACATTTTGTCAATGCTCAACAGGCTTTGATAGAGCAAAATAACGAACAAGACTCAACATTAACCCTTCTTTTTTTCGGTGATATTATGGGACACGCTCCTCAATATCAAGCTGCTTACAACTCTGCTACTCAAAGCTATAATTATGATGTTTGCTTTAAATATGTAAAAAAATACATTGATCAGGCTGATATTGCCGTTGCTAATCTGGAGGTACCTATCGCCGGGACTCCTTATAGTGGCTATCCACAATTCTCAAGTCCTGATGAACTCCTTGATGCTCTGAGAAATGCGGGCTATGATGTACTCTTAACGGCAAATAATCATGTGATGGATAGAGGCAAAAATGGATTAGAACGCACCATCACTCAAATACTACAACGCAGATTTTGGTACGCAGGCAGCTATTTTAATAAAGCACAAAGAGATACTATTTATCCTTTAATTATTGAAAAAAAAGGGGTAAAAGTAGCCATTTTAAATTATACTTACGGGACCAATGAAATTGCAGTTCGTTCGCCCAATATCGTTAATATTATTGATACTACACAGATTTTGAAAGATATACTCAAAGCAGACCAGTTAGGGGCTTCCCTCAAAATCATGACCATCCATTGGGGTATAGAGTACCAATTACAAGCCAACGCGCAACAAAGACAGCTAGCGCAATTTTTAGTCAACCATGGCATTTCTGCCATCATAGGTTCTCACCCTCACGTAGTACAAAATGCTGAATTGATGTGTAATAGCAGCGGAGATGGCATTCCTGTTTACTACTCTTTAGGAAATTCTATCTCCAATCAACGAAAACCCCATACCGATGGCGGTATTATGGTCAAATTGGTGGTGAATCTTAAAGAAAAAACAGACATCAAATCGTCCTATATTCCGGTATATGTGCATAAAGGAGTCTTAGACAGCATTTATCAATATCATTTAATCCCTACAACAGATTATTTAATTGGAAATATGATTCCGACTTTAAAAAGACAGGAAGACCTCAGTGCCCTACTTTTCTTTGATCAAGAAACTCGCAAACGACTAATTACCAATAAATAGTTACAGCCACCTTGCTCACAGTCTTGCCTTATTGTACTCCCAATTTGTCGTACTTCAAAATTTATATTTATTAACTGATTCTTTGCAGTTTAAACTTGATTTTAAATTTGTTACAAAAAAACTCCGTATCTCTCTGTGCCTCCTCCGTGCAACTCTGTGCAATACATTATAAAAAAGACCCAAAAATAAACATCAACGCATCAAAAATGGCATTCTCTAAAAATTATCCCCTTAAAAACCAAATACTTAAAAACAATATTTGCAAAAAAAAATATTTTTTTAACGTTTGTTGAATCTTTTTATTGTATCTTTGTACCGTATTTTAACGGAGGGATAAATGAATATGATAACGAACAGAATGAAAAACGGAGAACGGAAGTCTTCGTGCCTTCGCGCCTTTCACCCTATTTCGGTTAGGTAAAAACAAATACATATCGCACTGCCTGCGGAACAACGTTTGAAACGCAGGCTGTAAAGATATTTTAATGCCATTTTTACCAAATTTATTAATCAAAAAAATTATTTCGATGAAAAAAATATTTTTATCCATCATAGTACTCCTGCTAACAGCAAATATTTTTGCGCAGGAGATCAACTCTTCCCCTCCCAAAGCGGAGATGCTGAAACATGAAGTGGGGGGTTCGATTGGGGCATTTCCAATAATTATTATTTATCCAACTATTTCTTCTTCCTTTAATTTTTCGTATTTTTATCATTTCAATAATAGACATGCAATTGGGGGGTCGATTTCATTTAATCCATTTACTTTAGGAGAAAAATATGGTTATGGATTTTCAGCAGAACTTAATTATAGATTTTCTTTCTTTCGAACAGAATTATTCTATTTATATCTTTCTATTTCTGCAGGATTTCAATTTGGACTCATACATAATTCTAATTGGGGGTTTATAGCTTTTCAATTTATGCCAATTGGAATTAATATTGGAAAAGAACATAGTGCTTTTGCCGAAATAGGATATGGATCACAAGGAATTGTGAAAATGGGGTATAGATACCGATTTAACTCAAAATAAAATTATTTAATAAAACAACAAAGTATGTAAAATAATTACAATAAAAAAAAATAGAGCATTATTGCTTATTCAAGGTCCTTAGAATCACCATTTTATTAAATACCAAAGAATAATGCAGATAACGCTCCTGCCTTAGGGCGCGGATATTACAAAATTTATTTAGGTATTGGGTTGTGG
>JAITTF010000068.1 GCA_031287215.1 Bacteroidales bacterium | reverse complement strand
TTTAACGGAAAACGGTTATTATTCCAACGGAAAATATTACTTTTACGTCCGTGATCATTTGGGAAACAACCGGGTAGTGGCGGATCAAAATTCAACAATCGTACAGAGCACGGAATATTATCCGTTCGGGATGCCTTTCGCAGGCGAAACGAGCGCAGGCGTGCAGCCGTATAAATTCGGAGGTAAGGAACTGGATGAAATGAACGGACTGAACTGGTATGATTTTGAAGCAAGAATGAAGTCTTTCGATGTATCAAGGTTTATGACGATTGACCCGCTGGCGGAGAAGTATTATTCGATTAGTCCGTATGCTTATTGTTTGAATAATCCTATGAAATATGTTGATCCTGACGGAAAGGATATAATACTTTTCAATGTCACCCACAGAAAATTAAGTGGGCGTCCAGATGGTACACGAGGACAGGTGTCATCAACTACCAATGCAGCATTAAAGGACATTATGACTACAAAAGAGGGGAGAGCGTTTTTTGCTCAATTTGCCAAAGCAGGTGATGTTGTTGGTGGTTATACTTTTAAAGAGAATGGTAAATATAGTTCTACCAACTTAACCTTATATGACTATTCTTGGGAAAAAGAAACGTCAAATATAATACCAACAGATGTAAATGGAAGTCTTAGTGAGCCAATAGATGGTAACGTAACCTTAAAGATACACTCACACGATAGAAATAAAAATGAAATAGGGGAAACTTTGACCCATGAAACTCAAGTACATGGAACAAAAACAGGTGATCAGATTGAAGGTAAAAAGGGTGTCCCAACAGGAGATCAAGATCATTCAGCCCTTAAAAATAAGAATACTAAACATGCAGGGTACAATAATTATAATTCAGTTAAAATACAATTAGAAGCATTGGACGCGCGATACAAGAAAGCTTTTAGACAGGCTGATGAAGTAGCACAAAAACAATACTAAAGTTATGAATATGAGGCATTTTTTTATTATAACCGTAGTATTGTTATTGTTTTCTTGCAGTAAGCAAAACGATAATAGATGTTTAACATTGCTTTTAGATCCTAAGAGTTCTGAATATACAGATGATAGATTTTTGATAGATAGTATAAATGTTATATATGATGATTCTCTAAAGATAATTCGTCACACAGGCGACTATCAATTTGAAAGCCGGTTTCATCAAGATGAGAATGGTATATATGAGATAAGAGAACGATGTAATGAAGAATTAGATTGTTTTGGAACGGATACAATCTTAACTTTTTATAAATCAGATACTACTTTTATCTACCATTCTGCCTATAAATTTATTCCTCTTGTGTTTTTTTATACTTTGGCTGATTGTAAATATGAGATAATAAGCATAGATAATAATTACAAAACAATAAAACAGAGCATAATTGACACCACTTATAAAGAAATATTTTTCTATGATAAAAATTACCATATTTACAAATATGTTAATACGTGGAAAGATAATAAGTGTGTGTATATAAAAAAAGAGTAATATTAAACAGCAAATTTATGTTTTGAGTCCTTCAAAACCGTATAAAAATCATCCACTGTCGGCGGAAGTTTTGCTTCCGTCGGCTTGCACAAAAACAGATAAGCAATAATTTAAAAACAAATAAAAATGAAAAAAGTAATTTTAAGTATCGTAGTAGCCTTCTTAGGTATCGTATTAGCAAATGCGCAATTTTATGCAGGTGGCTCTTTCGGCTATAATAGCAGTACCGCCAAAGAGGATAAAAACACAGCGTCCTCATTCTCTATCGCCCCGACGGTAGGGTATCGTTTAAATGATAAATTGGATTTTGGGCTGTCTGTATCCGCAAAATCTTATAACTCAACGTCACGGATGGTTGGGCTTGATGCTTTGTATTATACTGTAAAATACAAAACACAAGATTTTTCCGTTGAACCTTATCTTCGTTATTCAATTATTCAATTTGATAAATTTAATATATTAGGCTCTGCCGGTATATTTGCAGGTAAAGGAAAAATGAATCAAGAAACCCTGGTTATAAGTGAAGAAAAATACACGAACTGGGGTGCAAGCATTTATCCAACGGTAATTTACGATTTATCTGATAAATTTGCCCTATTCTCCCATTTGAATTTTTTTAGATTGGGATTTTCCCAAACGAAAATTGAAGATGGAAATACAACAACTGATTTTGATTTTCTATTGAATGCAGCGGATATTTTACCGGCAATTGGTGTCAGGTATAAATTTTGACATATTTGCTAAACCCCCGTTGAGCGTAACGTGCAAATAATGAATAGTTTGAGTTGTACTAAATCCCGCCCCCATAAAAGAGGGGAATTTAGTACAACGGGGATGAAATATCGGTTACACCGGGCGTAATGGACGATATTTTTAATTGAATTGATTGACAATTTCTAAAATCGCTCATCATTATTTATTTTTAATTCTTTTTCAATTAATTTCCAAATATAATAAAAGGCTATAATATCAACAGCCACAAACAATAATAACTTCAACATAATATTAATTTTTAATTTTTTTCATGAACCATTGTTTTGAAAGCGCCTTCCCTATTTAAGACAAACGAGGTGAAAAAATATTTTAAAAAAATAAAAATAATTGGTTAATTTCAATTTAATACCTACTTTTGCCCGCGTAATTAAATAACTATTGGAATGAAGAAAGCTGTATTTATTCTCTTTTTGGTTTTCCTGGCAGGAAAATCCTACGCTCAGGCCGGCGATTTAACGATTGGCGCCATAGGTGGATATGAAACAAAGTACAAAGATATTCTCTACGGTTTGAATTTGTCGTATAGCGTGAACAATCCGCTACAAATCAGTTTATCGGGCTTGATGAATCCCAATATACTCGAAAAAGACGACTTTGATAAAAAGAAAGACAGAAAATTAAAGTTATATTCAACCAATCTGGATGTGCGTTTTTTCCTGTTAAATATGGAGACTTTGGCTATGGGGCCTTCTATCGGCGCTCAATATTTATCGGTAAACTATAAAGACAACACGGCGATTTTTTCGGATTATACTGCCTGGGGCGCCAACATCGGCTGGCATATCCAAGTAAATCCTACCGACAACCTGCGGATAAACGGGGGATGGCGCTACTCCACAGCCACCGAAGGAGCCAGCTATAACTTGTTCTATTTGGGAGTCGGCTACGCTTTCAACCTATTTTAATTCTTCGACTACGGTATATTGATTCCGCTCCGAAGAATTGCGGGTGATTAATTCCCCGAGAAATCCGGCGAGGAACAGTTGTGTCCCGATAATCATACAAGTAATCGCAATGTAAAAATAAGGTATGTTCGTGATGAGCGGTGCGGATATACCATTATATAATGCGTAAGCTTTCATTCCA
>JAITTF010000028.1 GCA_031287215.1 Bacteroidales bacterium | reverse complement strand
TAATTGAAAAAGTTATTATCCAGGCAATATTTTTTAATGATTTGCTCTTCATTTTTACTATATGGTAAATCACTTAATGCATCAAAAACACCAAGTAATATTATTTTGTTTGCTGAAATAATACGTTTCTCAATACATTGATTAGTAACACGTGTTACAGGAACAACTAGTGAAAAAATGGCATTGTTTTTGACATCATATTCGATTTCATAAATTCTTTGTTCATGTTCTTTTAATAATACTTGAATAAAAATATCTTTTTTATTAGATTCTTCAATCTTTGATTCTAATAATAAATCCTTGAAATTATATTCAAGATAGTTATACCCTTTTTTTTCCATTTTGATTATCATATCTTTTATATTTTTTAAAGAAACAGTTTCTCCCTGTTCTTCAATAATAGCAGTATTATCAACATAAACATTACTTTTTTCATAAAGCATGTCTATCATAATATTTACAGCGCAGAACATATCGAAAATAGATCTAGTTTTAGTTAAAATTTTTACAGAATGGGAAAGAACATCAGTAGTATCAATTTTATTTAATTTACCAAGAATAGTTAAGCTTAGAATAGCCCACATACTTGATGAGAGTGTATAGGATTGCATCAAATCATCGAAAAACAAAGCCTCGCGTTTTCTTTTCATTATCGATTCATAAATCTTTTGAGAATCAACTTCTTTCAAAGAAGAGCATTCTTTTAGTATAACAAGACATTCATAAGTATTTTGTATAGTAGATATTCCATTTGGAACGGATGAAAATAATCCAATATTAGAATTGTAGCATTGCATACAAAATTCTACCAGTTCATCATATATATTGATCCCTTCTATAGGTTCATTAATTATTATACTCTTTAAAACTGCAATACACCAGAACATGGTCGTCGTATTTTTTATACCGACATGCAAATCATATATACCATCTTGGTGCAGGATATCTTGTTTTAAATAGCGTAGTACCTGTTCCCTTATCTCTGGTGTTATCTTATCATATATTTTTAACGATGTTACTGCGTAAAAAGTGTTAAAAAGATTAGATCGCTCCGCACCCAATTCACCAAAACCGCCATCTTTACATTGTGATTTCAATAAATATGAAATAGTGGAATCTGTGATTTTATCCGTTTCATTAAGTAATGATAAAATCACGGATGCATAAAATAAGTTTTCTAAATATGGAGGGTTGTTTCTATAGTTTCCAAAACCACCATTTTCATTTCTACACGATTGTATAAAAGAAACAATATTGTTTTTCTCACTAATATCTGGATATTTGTACCACCATAACGGCTTTGTATAAATTGGAAGATACATAATAGTCCTTTATTCTAACTACTTTCCACTTTATTCTTTTCATCCTTATTGAAAAAAAGAAAATATTCTTCCATGAACTCGCGATATGTCATAAAACCTTCCATGCGTTTCCGCTGTCTAATAAATCTTCCTTTGATAAAAAAAGTCGATGGTATTGCACCGACAGATAAATTATCAGACGCTAAAAAAACAATAGCTATACCATGTAAAGATATAACTTTGTTTAGTACAGCCTTATACTCTAAACAAGCAGGGCACCAATCAGACAGAACAACTATAATATTATAGTTCCTTTTGTTCTTCGCAGAAAGAAACATAATGCTAAATAATTGTAAGAACATTTTGTTCTTTAGTCATGAACATTGTAGTGCAGCTTGCGCCACAAAACTTTTGGAGATTGCTGCTTATGCATTCAATTGTTTCATTGACTTCATCATCCGTTATATCAGAAATGGGGGCTTCTGAAAATAATGCCAGTGTATTGGTAGACACATCTATTTTGCTGAAATCACAGTCCCGATAATTCCAACATCTTGTCAAAACCCTGGCATCATCGCGATAAATAACCTCCCCCTTATCAGTGTATTCAACAGATTCAGCGCCAACACCCAAAAATTCTTCACCGCCATCGGCATATTTCAGGGTAATA
The DNA here is from genome assembly GCA_031287215.1 of Bacteroidales bacterium. GTDB lineage: Bacteria > Bacteroidota > Bacteroidia > Bacteroidales > WCHB1-69 > JAGVVH01. The sequence continues at coordinate 613 of JAITTF010000028.1, read as the reverse complement.
TCGCCGGATATTTTGCTCAAATCATATCCGCCAATCGGCAGATATTGCAATGTTTCCGCACACAAGTACGCATCAACCGCCGGATTAATATGAGGTATATAGTTGTTGCGAATGGCTCTCGCCAACAAAGACTCGGCAGTTGGTTTCTTTTTTTTAGGATTAATACCAAAAGACCGGTATATATCCTGCCATGCAATAATATTTTTCTTGACTTCAATATCCTTGGGCGATTCGAATTTCCGTGCAAAGCTAGAAAAAATATTTTTACAGTATTCTTCCAACTGGCTATCGTATGCTGTATTGACAACATTCCGAGCAACCACAACACCAATACGCAAATCAGGATATTTTTCCCTTATTGCACCGTCAACAACAATTTTCATAAGTAGACCTCCTAATTTTACAGTGAATAAATCCCACAACCACCCATTCGCATCAGATTATTGGGATAATTACGAAAATCATTCCTCAAAAGGGCGGCTATGTCTTTTACATCAAATGTTGACAGGAATTTATCAATAGATTCTTCTATGGTAAATTCCTGAAACAATTGCGATTTCCATTCATCTTTGCAATTACGACAGTTCATTTCCAGGGTCGAAGTAATAATGCT
>JAITTF010000368.1 GCA_031287215.1 Bacteroidales bacterium | reverse complement strand
CACGTAAAATGTATTCTATTAAATCCACTATTGTAGTTAACAATGACGAGTATTAAACATGTTCAATCTCATATATCTCACTATACAGCTCTGATATTACGATTATTATGGGTTCTATTGTTTTACACTATTTCTCGATTTTTCTTTTTTCTTTTCAATTTCGACTTTTTTACAGTGGTTCAAGGAGAACCAAATTGGTATGTTATCATTAAAACTTTTGTAATAGGGATACGCTTTGATTTGGTATCAATGATATATATAAACTCATTATATATCATCTGTTGTATAGTTCCATGTTCATTCAGAAATAATAGAAGTTATAAAAAGATTTCGACTATTGTAGCTTACTATATTTTCAACATAATAGCATTTGCTACCGATTATGGCGACATGGTCTATTTTCGTTTTACAGAAAAACGATTAGCTTTTGACATTTTTAAATTTGCTCAAACTGAAGGCGGATTCCTTAGGTTAATTCCTGGTTTTTTTAAAGATTATTGGTTTCTGTTTTTACTGTTTATCGTTATGATAGTACTCTTTGTATGGGGAGCATCTCAAATAATTTCTAAAAAGCCATCTTCTCCACTTGTAATGAAGAGGTGGTACATCAAAAACAGTGGATACGCATTATTGACATTAATGCTGATGTTTGTTGGAGTGAGAGGAGTAAATCCGAGACCGATAAAATTGACTACTGCAGGTCAATACACACAATATAGAAATGAAGCCTTTGTGCTGAACACTCCTTTTTCTGTATTAACGACAATGAAATCCAATTCAATTTTACCCTGTTACTATTTTGATGATGATACTTTAAAAACTATATATACCCCGATCCGACAATATAACGCTGACAGTATATTTTGCCAAAAAAATATTATTATTATCATATTAGAGAGCTTTTCCGCCGAACATTCCCAATATTTTACTCCTGAACTCGACAAGTCGTATATGCCTAATCTCGATAAAATTGCACAGCAAGGACGCTCTTTACTGTGTTATGCCAATGGCAAAAGATCTATGGAAGCAATTCCAGCAATTCTCTCTAATACTCCTACCATAATGCGAACAGAATATCTAAGTTCTGCGTACTCCTGCAATGCCATTACCGGACTGCCATCAATATTAAAGGCATACAACTATCATTCAGCTTTTTTTCATGGTGGAAATAATGGAACAATGCACTTTGATGAATATGCAAAAATGGCTGGATTTCAACATTATTTTGGTGCAAAAGAATATAATAATCATGCTGATTATGATGGCAATTGGGGGATTTTTGACGTTCCTTTTTTACAGTATGTTATCAGGCAAATGGATACAATGTCTCTACCTTTTTGTAATGCTATTTTTACTCTTTCTTCTCATCCTCCATACACGCTACCTGATGATTATCGAAATCTATTATCCAATCCCCAACAAGAAATCGGTATCAGAGAGAGCATCCAATATGCCGACTACGCACTTGGTAAATTTATGGAAGAAGCACAGAACCACACGTGGTTTGATAACACTATTTTTGTATTTGTTGCCGACCACACTTCTCAATCCTTTTTACCTTATTCTCGTTTGCGACATTACGAAATTCCACTAATTTTTTACAGCCCGAAAGGAGACCTCCCAAATTTACAAACATCTTTTGCCCAACAACTTGACATTATGCCATCCCTCTTACAACTACTTCATTATTCAAAACCATTTTTTGCATTTGGAAATTCTGTTTTTGAACCTCATATTCCATTTGCCATTAACTTCAGCAATGAATCATACCAATTTATCACCGATAATAAAGTCTTTATTTTCGATGGACAAAAGACCATTATGATGTATGACAGCAATAGTCATCAACCTGAAGATCTATTAACGAAAGAAGCTATCCCCGAAAAAGAAGACCGACTAATGCGAGCTATTATTCAGACGTACAACAATGCGCTCATTGAAAATCGTTTAACATTAAAAAGGTATGAAAAGTAATAAAACTATTTTCATTTTAAACCCTATCAGTGGTAGTGGAAAAAAAAGACGTAAAAACATTGAAAAAACGATTCGGCAATATATACAAAACGATGTCATTGAAGGAGAAATATGGTATTCTCAATATGCCGGTCATGCTACAGAATTAGCCAAGATTGCAATAAAAGAAAACGTTAAGTCTGTAGTTGTTGCCGGTGGAGACGGCAGTATCAACGAGGTTGCAAAAGTTTTAGTACACACTGATACAGCTTTAGGCATAATTCCTGCCGGTTCAGGAAATGGACTTGCCCACCATTTACAACTTCCTTTCGACATCAACAAAGCTCTGGAGGTTATCCTACTTGGACATATTAAAAAGGCTGACGTATTGAATGTTGATGGTCATTATGTCTTTTCTGTAGCCGGTCTTGGCTTTGATGCACAAGTAGCTCAACACTATAAATCATCTACTCGAAGAGGATTATTAACGTATATTCGAAGTTCTGTTTTTGAATATTTTAAATATGATTATGAAAAAATCACCCTCCAATTTGACCAACAAGAAATTACTGCTAACGTATTTTTTTGTCTCTTCTCAAATGCAAATCAGTTTGGATACAACTTCGGAATCATGCCGCAAGCAGAATTGTTTGATAATCAATTAGACATAGCAATAGTCCCACCAATTTCGTTTTTTGAAGTTCTCAAGGCTTTACCAAAAGTATGGAACGGAAAAATAGAAAAAATATCTTATATTCAATATTTTAAGACTAATATATTGAAAATAATCCGAGAAAAAGAAGGAATTATCAATTGCGATGGAGACCCCTACCCTACAGGAAAAGAATTTTGTGTTTACGTAATTCCTAATGCTTTAAACATTATTCTTCCGTAGTTTTAAGTTCATCCATTCGAGAAGAATTGCGGCAACTATTGATCAAAATTCCCATCATCAAAAGAATGAAATTACTCCCTGCATAACGTTCAAACATGGACTCACTGAATAGAAATATAAAAATTCCAAATGTAAATAAGAATAAAACCATATTTTGGCTTCTTAAGGCAACTACAAGCGGAACGGCAAGCAGACTGAGTAGCAGCAAAAGTCCCGGAATACCCAACGCTACAAAGGTTTGAATAAATTGATTGTGGGCATTGTATTGCCTTGCAACCCCCTCTTCTAATCCTTCTTGCTGATAAGCTTCATTGAGACGCTGTTGCACATCACCCGTACCGGTTCCGAAAGGAAGTACCTCAATTCCTGTTTTTATGGCTACTTTCCATATTTTTAATCGGATTAAACTACCATTATATTTTCCTTCATCTTCTCTATTTTGAAACTCTTTGAGAAAAACAGTCATCCTATTGACCGGAAATTTATCCTGTTTGATCATAAAAACAGCAGAACCTCCAAGAATCAACAAAAATAAAATGGTAAAACCAAAACGATTCTTATGGTAATTGATCCTATAAATACCCAGAAAAAGAAAAGCTAACAGTAGAAACATGATCCCCGATTTGGATTGAAGCATGATAATATAGGCGACGAAAATGGGCAAAAGTAAGATTAGTAAGATATTGAACGAGATGCTCTGTTCACGAAATTTAAACAATAAGGCGTAAAATGCAATAATAAAAGCGGTACAAGCATATAAAGATTGATAAGAAGGATGCATAAAATGCGACAAATTAGTATAGAAATAGTCGTAGAAAATGGCTGTTTTTTGATATGAAAGCGTAGAAAGTATAAAATTGGTAATCGCCACAGCTCCCATAGCCAAAACAAAATAGAGCAATAATTTATTGAGCTTTTTTAGGTTCATTTTTTCGGCAGAAAATGTGCTGAAAAGAAGTGGAAATACGATAAAACTCCATTTATATTCCAACTCTTTGACTGCCTCATATTTATTATCGCTGTAAAAAATAGCAATAATATAAAGTAGATAAAAAGCTACGAAAGGCACGAGATAAAACAGTTGTTGCTTTTGGAAATAGAGTGCTGATTTTTTGTGTATAATACAATCTATTAACCAATTGAGAAACAATAAAAGCGTAGCAGGTAAAATCAGAAATGTATCAAAAGGAAGTGTAATCACACAAATGGCTAACAGACAATATGAAATGGTGAACGAAATATCATGTAGCCTATTCATAATCAAAAAACTTATCTTGTAGCAGAACCCATTTTTCGGATCGGCTGTAAATGACTAATAACAAAATCTCCGACTCCAAGCACATATCCAAATCCATAAGCAACGTGAAGTGTAAAAAAAGCCAAGACTATTTTTAATCTGGACTTAAAAAGCAGTTTTCGTTTATAGGTAATGAGTAAGGCAATCAAAAAATAGAGAGCCAGTATCGAGAAATAGCAGATAGCAACAATGTTCCAGTAAAGCGAAGCAGC
>JAITTF010000361.1 GCA_031287215.1 Bacteroidales bacterium | reverse complement strand
TATAAATTAAATTTTATTCTTTTATTATCAATTGATTTCAGGCAAAGAAATGCCTATCTTGCAAAAATTCTGATAATAGGCGTTGGCAAAGCCGCAAATCCATTTCAGGTATTCGTCCCGCCACGAGGACTTGTATTCTATGTTTTGAGATTCGGACATAATTATTTTATGATTTTATTTGTATCTAACGTCAAAGGTATTACACTATTTCCTATTGTGCTGCTATCTATTTCCGAAATTGTTTGCTGCATTTCTATTTTCGGTGGTTCAGAAGAACAGCAAGAACATGGAAGAGGATTTTTCCCATAATAACATGTAATTGCAATGGAAATAATGCTGGTAATAATTGCGATTAAAACACCTATCCAAAATCGAAAAGTTGATTGCTTGTAAATAAGTCCATTTAATTTGTCTTGTAATAAATTCAAATGAGTGTGTGAGGCTTCTACAAATGTATAAAACAATTTTGCATCTTTTGTATTTTCTTTGTCGTTCTGTAATAATTTAGTGTAACCGTTTAGACATTTTCCATTATAAATAAAAACTATTTCAATCAAATTTCTACAATCTTCTTGAGTTGATTTGTGATTTGTTTTACATTCTTTTATTACATCAAATAGTCTGTCATTCCAAAAAGTAGATAAATCTTCAATCTTGATTAATGTTTTTAAGTCTTCTTTTAATGTTTGATATATTGTGTTATCCTTCATAATTTTTTGCCCCTCCTATTGCGGTGGTTGTGGGTTTGTCAGATATAGTGGTTTTTTTCTTTGTAGGTGTTGTTTTTTTAGGTTTAAATGTTTCGATAATTTTTATTATTTCAGTTTTAAATTTCGTTTGCTCACTCTCATCGTTAATTTTTAATTTATTTTTATCTATGTGGCTATGTCCTACAAAATTTCCAGTTAATGGAAGGACTGTTAGAAATATGGTTTTGTTTTCTATCTCAGCATAGGTCTTCCATAAGTAATTCGTACAAAAATCAAGTCCTGCTGTATTATTATTAAACCAAACCACATCAATAAAAAAAATAATATTTGTACCGTGTTCGGCAATTAATTTACCTACAACTTCTTTTAAATCATCTGGAAATTTGTCTTGCTTTCCGTGTTTTTTATCTCTGTATTTTTTCAAAAAATCAGAAACCTCACTATGCATAGGCATTAAATTGGTATATTGATAATTTGAATCAACTTCTTTGATAACCGTTTCAATCTGTGGAATAAAAAAATCAAATTCACCAGATAAATCATCTAATAAAATAAATTTTACGTTCTGTATAGAATTATTCATAATTTATTAAATTTATTTCAACATTAAAAGTATTATTTGTTATTGTAATTTTAGGATTGAGACAATTAGCATACTGTAATAATAATACATTTTTATATAACCCTTTTGGATTTTTATCGCAATAGCCTTTTTCTTCTATTTTTTTTCTACTTTGCTCATTTATCTCTTGTGTGAAATTATTACATATTGTTATTGTTATGGAATTATCAATATTTTTTATCGCTTTTATTGAAAATTGTGGTGCTGACTTGGAATCTGGCAAGGTTTTATGCCCATTAAAGATATATTCATATATTACAGATTTAAAAATATATAATGGAAATTTAATTCGTACATCATCAGGAATACTATCTATATCTTTTATCAGTCCATTTATCTTATTAATAAAAACAATATTGTACAATTTTTCTATTTCTTGCTTAACATTTATACTTTCTGCAGGCATTATATTTTCATGCGTATTCAAAAGTTCTCTGATATTTTTTCTGTCATTAAGCAATAAAAATATTTCATTGAAATTTTCTGCACTATCTTTATTTTCTGCCAATCGTCCTAATAGATTAAAATAGTCGTGTTCTCCCGCCTTTGCTTCTATGGTTGCTTTTGTTTCATTTACATACGCACTGAAACTGTCATTTCTCAAATGCCGTTCTACAAATTTTTGTATATCATCACGTAAAAGCAGTAAAAAACGAATACGTTTAGGGTCAAATCGTTTTTCGTCGCACTTGTCTTGTTTATACTTTGGGCAACGAGGGCAATCGTTCTCGTTTAACCTACATTTATAAAAGCCCAAAACTGCCACCGGAAAACTGCGATATACTTCTTTCCGTTTATATTCGACTAATACTTCCTTTACATTGTTGATAATTTTGTCATTATCATTTTTTGCTTCTTCGATAGCATTTTTAAGTTTTCTCATAAACTTTTCTCGAATGCTTAAAGGGAAATCTGCTTCTTCGGAAAAATATTGAAAATTAATTAAATCATTTTCTTGTATTGCTTTAATGTAATTATTTACTTTTTCTACTATTTTTTCATTATTACTATATTTTTGCTTTAACCGTTTCAAAATTATAATAGAATTGATAGGTTCTATAATGAATTTTTTATAGTGTTCAAATTCCTTTGGAAGTTTCTTTTTTTCAAGTATTTCATCTATATATTTTTCAATAGATTTTCTGTACTTTTTATCCTCTTTTATATCGGCAATTCTCAGAAATAACAGGTTTTTGTATTTATGGTCAAATGTACAACTTGTTTCGATTTTATTTTCATTAATTTCTATTTCTTCATTGGAATAATATCTTTCTATTTTTGAAGATATATATTTGTTTTCCCCTTTGTGATAAAATAATTCAATAAGCGAAGACGGTTTTCTATTGTTCTTTTCTTTTATTCCTTGGTACAAATCAAAAACAATACTGTCTTTGTCTGTCAAAGGCATTTCGAGTTTGTCTTCCATTTGATTGTTAGTGTATTGAGAAATTGTATATAAATCGTCTTCCTCAATGTCTTTTTCGGGTTTGTCAATGTCTTTGTAGCGAACAGTAAAGTAAGAACCGCCATTTTCACACTCTTTTTCATTTATTCCAAGTATATCTGAAAGGTATTGCAAAATAATTTCGGTCTTTTTCTGAATATTTGCATTTTGAATATTTCTATTTTCTGCTATTTTTTCATTTTTATCGTTTTCAAGTAATGTTTTTAGATATACAGTTTTATAAAAAGCGGTTTCAAGGTTTGTGTCTGATTCAGGTTTTATTTCGTCATCATATTCAGACAACATCAAATGTAATGAATGCCAACGTGCCTGTTGTTCTTCTTCGTAATATTTTGTAATTTTTGTTTTAAATTCTTCGTAATTAATATTGTCAAATGAGAATTGTTCTAAATCTTTTTTCTTTTCTTTGTGAAATAATTCAATGAAAGTATTAAAAATGAAAGTGTTTTCAAATACCAAATACCGTAAACAATCTATAAACCTATTGTTAAAGTTATTGCGTAAAGTTAAAGATTCGATATCGTCATTTGTCAAACGAGTTTCATCTGTTTTTGATATTTCGTGTTTTTTAATAAGTTCCGCAACATTTTGAATAACCTTTATGGCTTTAGCCTCGTCTGTTTTTGTTAGTTGTTCTATAATTCCAAGATAATAAGTAACAAAACCAAAATCATAATCTGTTTTAAGCGTATTTGCATCTTCTCTTTTATCAAATAAAGAGTCACAACTATTCTCTATTGTATATTTTCTGTCTATCCCGTTTGTTCCCCAATTGTTGAACAAGACATTTACGGCTTTTAGCATGTCAATAGAAAAAACATAATTTATTTTTAAGTCGGCTGCTAAATGCAAGTATCTTCTAATATTCTCATATTCACAATGCGGTTTATTTTTACAATTGTGTAAGTCAACGAAAAATTGAGGATTGTTAGCGTTTTTATTGATTTCTTTAACAAAACTGTGCAATTCTTCTAATGCCCAATAAAAAGCAAATTCTTGAATGTCTTTATAAAGTGAAAATGGTGGAACAGCACAAATGGAAATGATTTGTGTTTTTACTTCTTTGGAATAGTCTATTTTCCGTATCCATTTTTCATTGTTTTTTGTAACGTCTTCTCCTGTATTTTTATAATATTCAATAAATTGTTTTATATTTTCATTCTCATTGACATAATCTATTATAGTTTTTAATAATCCATTTTTATCATCTTTAAACTGTTTTATTTTATCATATCTGCTATTATTATTATTATCCTCATACTTAAATTCCGTTGAATCTTTATCATATTCTCCCCGAAAGAAACCATATAAAGATTTGAATACCAGAAAATAAAACAACTGATTTCTATTTCCTTTTGGGATATATTGCTCTTTATCAAAATCTATCGGTTTTATATCGTTTAATATTTCCCTGAAATAGAATTTCATCATATCTGAAACAGATTGTTCCGACAATTTTTCAAAAAGTGTTTGCTTTACAACCTCAGGAAATTCGTAATTTGATAATTTAACGGACGGCAAATTAATATCTACATAAGAAATTATGTTTTGTTTGTTACATAAATTTCTTTCAACTTCTTCTCTGTCAAAATATCCAAGACGATTAAACAGAGATATGCAATAATCTATATGTTTCAAATTATCTTGTGGAATACTTTTTATATAATTATTTATTTTATGGAAAATA
>JAITTF010000079.1 GCA_031287215.1 Bacteroidales bacterium | reverse complement strand
AAAATTATACAAAATAAAAAACCTCAGTAGAACGGTCTAAAGACGGTTCTAATGCTGGTTCTTCCAAGATTTTGTCTATTTCTTCAAAATATGCGTTATTAACAAAAGCATTATCTTCCGTTACGCTATGGTCTTCGCTGTAACGACCATCGTAGGTAGGATACATCCGCTTAAGGACTTCTTCAACTAAATTTTCCATATTTCTTTTTAAAGAATTTCAGATTGCAAAAATACAATTATTTTTTGAATTACAAGCTTTTCATCTAATATCTCTCTATTTTCGTCATTACAAACAATACATTTCCCTGTAATATATCTTTTTCATATTTCTTTTTTATATCTTGATATACTTCATCTGCAGATAACATTTCTTCAGGAGCATAACATAACAGCAACATAAGTGATGAACCATCTCTTGCTATCTCAAATGTATCTACTTTGACATTTTGTATATTCACGAAACAAACTTTACATCCATTTTGTTCACAACCATTTAAAATAAAATCAGTTCCAAAGTATAAAGCTTGAATTTTTGAATGCAATATTGACTCATCATTTAAATCATGTTGACATTTCAATTTTTTATATTCAAAACCATTGTTGTTGCTTTTATTTAGTTGTTTCGTCTTTTCATAATAAGAAGCAATAGGAACTTCTATAAATTTGGGATATTTCCAACAAAAATCTCTTACATCATAATACATTTGCTTTTTCTGAATAGTATTATTTTCCCTATCTATTCTTATCAGAGCTGCAGAACAATCAAGTCTTTTTTCTTGCCAAGCATAGAATCCTCCATTTAAAAAATATTGAGATGAGTTTCCTAAACAATCTGGATTTTTTGTCTCTGGGCCATGTTCATGACCAGATAAACAAATGTCAGAAAGTTTCACAATAGTATCATATGCGCAAAAAAAACCACCTGAAGGTTGGTATTCTTCATGAGCTAAAACATGAAAAGGTTGATGAAAAAGAGTAACGACAAAATATCCTTCTTTTTTTAACTTCTCGATATCAGACCGAAATTCATTAACCAAACTTGTCCCAAATTTCATATTGTAAGTTCGATGAATATTTTTATCATAGGGCAATGACATCCATGTATTATTCAGTTCCCAAAACAAAATCCGCTCTTGTTCAAAACACTTATAACCTAAAATGGATTCTATATCGGTATTTTCAAGTGCGCGTGATGTATGGTATTTTACTTTATCTGAAATAAAACATCTCCTAAATGAAGAATATTCTTTAAATGCAGAAACAATTAAGCTTTCGGCATCACCTTTTTTTAATAATGATGGATGTGGCTTTTTGAGAAAAGACTCCAATTCACACAAATACGAATCAATATAACATTCATAATCTTTTCTACGTTTTCTTATTTCTGCTTGTTTTTCGTCTGGATATTTTTTCCATAACGGGTTTTCTTCATCGATAATTTTTTCGGGCTTAATTTTCGCGGTCATGTCATGATTCCCTGGAGCCATTATTATATTATCAAAACTAACATCACAAACAGAACTTATTTTCTCTATAATTGTTTTTGCTTTGTTGAACTCTTTCCCATCACCTGAAAAAGCAATATCACCACTAATACATATGAAATCGGGCTTCCAATCTCTATTGTCAATTATTTGATTTAATAATTCTTCACAGAATTTAGTAATGGCATCTTCCAAATTAACATCATGTTTTTTTTCTATATGGAAGTCTGACAAACTCAAAATCACAGGTTTTTTCATCAATTTGATTTTTTAATAAAATAATTAATCTGTTCCTTTTTGTTTTTCATACAATAATCAAAAATTGAGCGATAAAAAATGGTTCTTGATTTAAAGCATTTAAGTTGAATATCTTTATCTATACAGAAAATTCCACCCAAAGGGTCTGAAAGTATTTTGCTATAACAATTTTCATACTCCTTAACAATTGGCTTTCCTCCATCATCTCTTAATAAAACGTGTGTCTTTTTACTATTGTCATTTTCACCACCAATGCTTCTTAAATATTCAAGAAATGAGGCAAATAGAGTTGAAATAAATAAATTTGAATTATTTGTTGCTGTTGGATATATTATTTTACCTTCTTCAAAACATTTTAATAAATTATCTTTTTCTATTTTAAATGCCTGTGTCCTTATAGAATGGATATAGGACAAATAGTTGATATCTTTCTTGTCCATAGATATTTGTGATATATGCTGTTGAACATCTTCTTCCATAAGTCTGATAGAGCATTTCTTAAATAGTTCCCTATAATTACTCCAATCCATTATTTCTCTAAGAATTTTTACAAAAGAACGTGTATCTTCAAATGAATTGAGCCATAATTCAGACAGCACTGTGTCTGTTGGATTAAATCGCAACTTTTCCATTTCTTTTTCGTCATTATCCTCTAATGATCTGACAAATAAAGTCCGCCCTAAAAATAAAGTAAATATTTTAGAATCTAATCTACCAAGCTTGTCGTAGTACATGGATGATTGTTGCAATACTCTCCAATACCAATATGAAAAAGAGTCATAATCTTCATTATATCCGTAGTAATACGAAAGCGTATCTGCGATTAATCCATTAACAAGTTGGCTGTCAATTGAATCGTACAAAAATTGATGAATAGCATTTGTTTTATTAAAGTGACGATGTCTTTCAATACAATATTTTAAATGAGTTATAAAATTTTCGCTTTTAAAGAAACTAAAAGATGAATCCTTTTCAAGATGGTCTCTCCAGTAGAAATTAAATACCTCCTTCCAAATGGTTGAAGCAAACAATTCAGGATAAGTAATGTGTAACATATTTATGCGAAAAGTATGTTGTGTTACATGTACTCGTTCAAATCCTGATATATGAACAAACTTATCGTATTGTCTTAATCCTATATGAAATAAAATTTGTTTGTAAATAAAATCAATTGGGGATATCATTTGTTGCACTCCGCCATTCCATTCGATATTATAATCAGTCATATTTCTTGTACGATTACTTTGATGGAAACGATTATAATATGCCTGTTCAAAGCTCGTAACATATTGATTTAACCATTCATGAAATTTAAAAGAAGATTCAACATTTGTATTTTCAGCAAAATCCTTAATTTGTTTAATAAATGACTTTAAAAAGCCATATAAATCAGCAAAATTTGGAAAATACATTGGATCTGTAATACAACTATTATAGTTGTTATACATTTTCAATATCTTTTCTTTTAAAAGTTTTGAAACTTTAGATTTCTCCAAATACTGACGCAAATTGCCTAATTCGGGTCCGCTAAATATAATTCCTTCACAATACGAAAATGATTTAGGATGTTTGTCTATTACTATTTCCTTTGTTGAATTTAGAATTTCATGCTGAGGGTCACTCACCACCATTTTCATAGACAATTTCCTTGTATGATGTTGGTCTAAATCAAAGTTTCTTATATTTTCAATTACTCTAAAAAGGTCAATAGGGTTACTTTTTTTCAGTAATAACGAATAGTTGAAACTAAAGTTCCAAGAGCTATTATTCATTCTAAAGGGCTCGACAGAAACTATCTGCTCATCGAATCCATTGTCCGCTAATAACTTTCGAAATTCATTTTCAAAATTATTAGCATGCCCCGGTTTAATATCCCATGTAAAGTCAATAATTACAGAAGATGAGTTATCTTCCATATCAAAAATTGAATCTGTATCTTGGTCTGAATAAATATTATAGCCAGGTAAAGAATATGAAGAGGAGAAAAGATGTGCATTCATCCAATCTATATCTTCCTTTTTCATTGACTCAATATTTAGCTTGTTCTCAAGAATAAAAGAGCAACTCTCAGAATCAGACTTATTCAAATCATCAACTGTTAAATGACGCATTTTATGAGTGAATTTAGCAACAGAACTAAAATTTTTAGAAAATGTAATAATTACAAGTTCCTCACTACCCAAATTGTCAAATACAAATAAGTCTATTTCAGGGAACTCATTTTCGTTTAATTTATGTAGAGTTTGTTTGATTGATTCAATACATAATAGCCCATTCCCAAGTAACAATAAGTTATTAATCTTTATACGAGTGATACATATGATAGGTTTTTTAACAGATCCCTTCTTCTCATTGATAATTGTCTGTATACGACTAATATTATTTATCTCGCTGTTGGACACAGTATCAATACATGTTAATATTTGGTATTCATAATTGTGAAAAAGAGAGTCTGTATCTCTGTTCCCGTGTGCCGGATGAAAAACTCTATTTGGATAAGAATAATCATCAATAAGACTTAATATTGCTAAATCGTGATTCCCAAACGTCTTGTACCCACTAGGATTATATAAATATTCATTTCTTTGATTATTTTGATTGTCAGCCCTCCTATTTCGATATATCGATGAAAGATTTTTTTCAATTTCAGATTCAAAAAAATCTTTACTAGTGATACAACGAGGAGTAGAAACTAACCCGATTAATATTCCACAATTACCGATGTAAAATGATTTCTCCATTCAAACTTTTTTTTGTGGTGCAAAATTAACAATAAATAAAACATTTGTGGACTTTTAGAAATAAAACATTGCGAGATTTACTCATATTCAAGTAACAAAATCCCACGCATTGCACTAAGGGCTTCCCAAAACACGTCCAAAAAACCTTATTCCTTATCTGTTCGTTTTTCTACAATATTCCGCCCGCTATTTTTCCATGAGCCCGAGTGGCGAAAAGAAGTAAAAAGCCGAATGGATAAGAGTATTACACAAAAAATTTTAATAATTGTTCTGCTAAGTCTATAGGGAGGACTTTAGAATCATGTATTATTCTATATCCATCTAATTTTGATGTCGTTATGTTTAGTGGTTTTTGATTATATTGAAATAGTTTCGACTTAATCTGACAGTTAAAGGGCAAACAAATTGATTTTGTAATGCAAAAAACAAAAAAAGTTTCACCCTTTAAAAATTGTCAGAAATGAATGTAGAAACAAAAATAAACAAAAGCCGGTTAGGATTATTAAACTTAGCCGAAGAATTAGGCAATGTGTCATTAGCCTGCAAATTCTCCTCTTCTTTTATCTGAATATATTCATACCCATTATCTTGCAGAGTTTTTATTAGCGCATTTTCCAGTACTTGTTCGCTTTGAGTTACCATATAACAATATAGTCTTTGTTTTCAGGCTCCAAAGGTGCAATTTTAATCTCAAATCTTTTTCCTTTAGGATTAATCAGTTACAATAACACTGTCAAAAATCGATTCTATATCTTTCTCCCTCTCTTTTCCTGCATTTTGGTACTATTGTTGCAGTCAGAGGAAATTTGCTTGACTTTCAAAGAACTCTGTATCTATGTGTAAAGATAATCAAAATTTACGAATTACCTTGATTATTTCAGGGATATTTTTGTCACAGGACAGGATATGGCAGTTTGAAAAAAGCCGTAAAAACAGTCACACCAGCTTCAACGCCTTGGCATTCTGCAACAGTTGCGCAGTGTTGTGGGCATTAAGCTTAATGTTCAGTTTTTGGCGGTAGTCGCGGATAGTGTTAATGCCCAGAAACATTTTATCGGCTAACTGCGGCAAGGCATAACCCTCGGCTATTAAGTGCAGCAGCTCCAATTCCCGGCGGGTAAGTTCTATCGGATTGTTTTCGTTCTTTTTGAGCGTTATACTCACATCCTCGCACAAAAAGCGTTCACCGGATGCGACTGTGCAGATGCCTTCGAGCAGTTCTTCCGGCAGGGAATTTTTCAGGACATAGCCGTCTGCCCCTGCATCCAAAGCGCGGGTAATGGTAACAAACTCGCCGTAGCTTGTCAGCATCAGTATTTTTACCTGCGGATATTTCGCCTTGATTTCCGGGCACAGGTCGCTGCCGTTACCGTCGGGCATACTGACGTCGAGCAAC
>JAITTF010000324.1 GCA_031287215.1 Bacteroidales bacterium | reverse complement strand
TATTTTCCTAAAGTAAAAAATCAATTGGAATTACAGAAAAATAGAGTGCAACTTTATTCTAATCAAGTGTTTATTACGGATCAGTTGGAAGGGGTCATTCCTGAATTTATGATGTTGTTACATGGCGTTATCGATTCTCCGGATATCCCACTCAATGTTTCTCGTTCTTTTTTGCAGTCTGATGCTCATGTGAAGAAAATCTCTACGCATATCACCAAAAAAGTGGCAGATAAGTTAGAAGAGATGTTTAAAGAAAATCGCGAAGAGTTTGAAAAAATTTGGGATGACATTAAAGTTTTTGTTCAGTATGGTTGTATTACAGATGAGAAATTTTACGACAGAGCTAAAGCATTTTATCTATTTAAGAATACTAAAAATCAGTATTTTACAATAGATGAATATGCTGCTAAAATAGCATTACTCCAAAAAGACAAAAATGAAAATTTGATTTATCTCTATGCTTCTGATGCTAAAATGCAAACGGTCTATATCAATGCCGCACAGGAGAGAGGTTATGATGTTTTGCTTTTTGATGGTTTCTTGGATGTCCATTTTATCAATATGCTTGAATCTAAATTAGAAAAGAGCAAATTTACGCGTGTAGATGCCGATGTAGTGGATAAATTGATAGAAAAAGAGGATTTTCAGCCTTCCAAATTGACGCAAAAAGAGGAAGATCAGGTCAAAGAACTTTTTACTAAAAACATCAATGCCGAGAAGTTTGTAATTCAGTTAGAACCACTTAGCGAAACAGATTTACCCGTGATGATTACTCGTAATGAATTTATGAGAAGATTTCAGGATATGGAAAAATTGTCAGGACAAAAGGGAATGTACGGCAGTTTTGAAAATTATAATCTTATTGTAAACAGTAATCATGCTGTAGTAGATAAAATTTTGAAACTTGAAACAGAGGAACAAAAAGAGGAAGTTGTGAAACAATTGATAGATATCGCATTGTTGTCTCAAAATCTATTAGAAGGGGAGGCGTTGAGCAATTTTGTCAACCGTACGATAGCTCTTTTATAAATCGGGATGTTTAAAGACTTTAAAATCATAGATATTTCGAAAGAATTAACTACAACGCAGCCTTATCCAGGAGATAGGGCTGCTATTATTACTCGTATTCACGATATGGCAGTACATGATGATTGCAATTTGTCTGAATTGACTATGAATCTGCATAATGCAACACACATTGATGCACCATTACACTATATTGAAAATGGATTGAGTATAGAACAAATTGCAGTAGATAAGTGCATAGGTGCGGCGATTGTAGTGAATGCGGATAGACTGATTACTCCAGCATTTAAAGAGCATTTAACTAATAAAAAGGTCCAAAGAGTTTTGGTAAAGGGGGATTTACAGCTTACTCCTGAGGTGGTTCAGTTATTAGTAGCACACCCTATTTTACTAATTGGCACTGAAAACAATACCATTGGCAACCCTGATATTCACAAACAGCTCCTTTCGCAGGAGATAGTAGTTTTAGAAAATATTACTTTAGAGCACGTTTCAGAGGGAGATTATTTTCTTTTTGCCGCTCCTATAAAAATTGCTAATGCTGAGGGTGCTCCCTGTAGAGCTTTATTACAATCATTTAGAGATTAGGAAATTCCGTAACAATTGCAATGTTGTGGAAGAAAAAAATTGTTATATGTTATCAAAAAAAACAAGTACCACCTTGTAATTTAACACCTTAAAGGCTAATTGTTTTTTTACACCATCTGTTCGATATTCCAAACAAAGGCGCGTACACCGAGTGCTGTATTTCGGTGGTCTAATTTTTCTACAGATTCTAATAGTGTGGGTACCATTTCGTCTGCTACGACGACAATGCAGGCGGAGTTCATTTCAGGCCAAGTATGTGTGCCATGACGGGGTTCTCCATCTACAGTGCCACTTCCTTGTACATTTTCCCACCAAGTATAACCTTTTATATTAAGTCTGTCGAACATGTATTGTACACGTTCGGTATTGGATTGATTGAATATAATAAATACTGCTTTCATATTGATTTTTATTTTTTGATTATAAAATACAGGAAGAGCAACTGCCTTGAGTTGCCCTTTCTGTAAATATTAATGTTATGATTCAATAGTGTTTTTTAAGGCTTTGTTGTCTATTTCTTCTTGTTTTACTTTTTCAAGATCTACATCCATAAAAACAAATTCATGGCGTACTTTTTCCTCTTTATCACGTTCACCGTGTCGAGAAATAAGGGCATATAATACCGGAACAATGACAAGTGTTACTATTGTAGAGATAGTTAGACCCCCAATAACAACAATGCCCATAGGTTGCCACATTTCTGAGCCTTCACTGCGGCTTAAGACCATCGGTACCATACCCAAAATAGTAGTAGCAGAGGTCATTAATACCGGACGGAGACGAGAACGACCCGATAAAGCAATAGCCTCATTAAGTTCGTATCCTCTATCGCGCATCAAGTTGATATAGTCAACCAACACAATACCATTCTTGACCACGATACCTATCAACAAGATGATACCCATAGCCCCAATTAAGTCTAATGAAGTGTTTGAAATCAGCAAAGCTAAAATCACACCGGTAAGCGCAAACGGGATAGCCATCATGATGATAAAGGGCTTAGAGAACGATTCAAACTGCGATGCCATTACAATATACACTAAGAGCACTATCAATAACCCTAAAGCGATCATATCGCCAAAAGTCTCTTGTTGGTCCTCATAAGATCCTCCCAATGTAATGACTATATCGCTGGGAATATCCATTTTATCAATTTCAGCTTGGATTACAGGAGCTAATTCACCTAAAGAGATTTCGGTGGGAGTTA
>JAITTF010000283.1 GCA_031287215.1 Bacteroidales bacterium | reverse complement strand
AACTCGCATGGCTTGATATACATAACTTCTTCCACTCAACGGATCGCGTATAGCACCGCCAATGCAGGTCGAAGCACCTCCAAAAGGCTCTATCTCAGTAGGATGATTATGCGTTTCATTTTTAAACATCAACAACCATTTCTCTATCTTGCCATCAACATCTACATCTATACATACACTACAAGCATTGACCTCCTCCGACACCTCAAGGTCATCAAGATTGCCGATTTTTCGTTCATTTTTGCCACAAATAGTAGCCATATCCATCAAGGTAACCGGCTTTTTACCGCCATGTACATTTTTACGAAGTGCTAAATATTTCAAGAAAGCCTCCTGCAACTGCCCCGAAAAGCAAGACTCTTCAAAACTAATTTTCTCTAATTCAGTTTCAAAAGTCGTATGGCGACAATGGTCACTCCAATAGGTATCCAGCATCTTAATTTCCGTTTCCGTAGGATCTCTATGCTCTTCATTTTTAAAATAGTGTTGAATAAAAAGGAAATCCTCATCGGTCATAGCCAAAGAGAGTTCCTGTCTCAAGGCTGCCATCTTTTCTGAAGAATAATCTATAAAACCATCATAGCTGAGCACATCCTTAACTTCTACATTTTCAGAGATCTCCAATATCGTTAAATCTTTTTCACGGGCTTCAACTTCATTGATACAATACTTTTTAATTGCATTTTTTCCGTTTACACTAACACCTTCATCTAAAACAATCAGTTTTGCACTTTTTACTATCACTTGATTTTGAGGATCAAGCAATTTAAGACATTGCATGGCACTATCCGCTCTTTGATCAAATTGCCCAGGGAGAAATTCTACTGCAAAACAATTTAACAGACACAGATCCAAATTTTCGAGAACGCTATCTACTACAGGTTCAGCAAAGATCTGATATTTAGCTTTTTCCAACAATTCCGGTTCGATATTAAAAAGGTCATATACATTGATGATTCTTAATTCTTTAATATTCAAATGCAAATTGCTATTCAAATCATTTTTTAAACTCTCAGCTTCGACCTGAAAGCCGGCTTTTTTCTCAACAAACAAACGGAAATTCTTCGTGCTCATAGATTTATTTTGTTTTATTTTAGAATGTTATAGATTTTTTCTATGTATAATTTTAAAAAAAATCTTGATTGCAAAGGTAATGATAAAATTTAAAACTTATAGCAACACTGTCAAATAGAAAAAAATGTTGACACCAAAAATTTGACAATTAAAAACTACAGAACAACGCAAAAAAAGTCAAAAAAAAATCCGTTTTCAAATGGTTTTAAAAACGGATCAACACAAAAGAAAATTACTATAAATCGTCTAAATCGTCAACTTCCTCAATTCTGATATTAGGAATAGTTTTTTGCAGTGACGCTACTAAAGAGCCAATCATCTTGGTGAGTTCCATCAATTGATTTCTTGAATAATCTTTTTCTTGTTCGTCAATAAGATCGACTCCGGAGATAATTTCGGTATAAACTACACATTCTCTAACAGAACTTTTAGCCATTTTGAGATAGTAGATAAATTGAGCTTTGTTGCGTGCTGAACCTTCTGCAATGTTTAAAGCAATATTTTGAGCAGATCTCAAAAAGTGATTGCCTGTACTGGTAGTAAATTGTTCAGGAAAGTGACTGATTACGCCGTGTAACCATTTGATGTAATCGAGCGCTTTAGCATAGATGCGCAGGTCTTCAAATCTGAAGAAACTGACAACGTTTTCTTGTTCGTCCATTTTTATTAGTTTTAATGTTTATTATTCAGCAAAAGTAATATTTTTTTTCATTATATCGTCTGTTTTGCTGATTTTTATTTTGAAAAAATGAATTGACATCTTCAAAAAATGCAACACGCTTATTATTAATCATTTGTAAGAATACAAAAAAAACTTTTTTTTGACCTGTATTAAGTATTTTTACAAAAAAAATAACATTTATCTACTTTTTTTACATTCTTTTCAATGAATTTAGTGAATTTTTTCAATCATTTTTCACTATACTCTCCACTTCTCCTCGAAATAATTTTGTAACGATAACATCATGAGCCTTAACTGCATCTTGTGAGATAAGCGGTTTATTATTAAAATAAGTGATGCTAAATCCTCTCTTGAGTATATTGTCGGGATGCATTAGTTCAATCTTTTTCTCTATATGCATTAGCTCTTCTCGTTGTTTTTGCATCAATTGAACAAACAGCAATCGGACTAAATTTTCGTTTTTATTAATTTTATCTATATTATTGATTGCAAACTGTTTAACAAAAAGATTAACAAATTGTTCGGAGTAGATGAGTCGATTTTTCTCTTTTAAGAGTAGTTTTTCAATAATATTATGACAATTTTGCTCAACAGTTTCTAATCTATTTTTTTTAGCATTTAAAATATTGAGGGTTTTATCAATAATAAAATCCTGAGCGAGCATCAATTTTTCGCTAAAATTTCTAAAACAATCGATAAAAAAGCCCGCGACTTCAGTAGGGGTAATTTTGCTTTGGAAGGCTACCATATCCGTAATTGTAACGTTGGAAGCATGTCCAATGCCGGCAATCACAGGCAGTGGAAAAGTAGCTACACGCATTGCCAATTCATAATCATCATAGCAGCTCAACCCTACATCTCCCCCACCCCCTCTAACGATCACTACACAATCAAAATTCTGACGGCTTTCAGCAATTAAATCTAAATTCCCGGTAATCGAAGCAATGGCGCGTTCTCCTTGCAACAGCGAAGGAAAAAGCGTAGTTTTGAAGGAAAAATGGTACGGATTTCTTTCCAATGTGGAGATAAAATCACCATATCCTTTACTGGTTTCGACAGAGATGACTGCAATGCGTTGCGGCAACAGAGCCGGAATTATTTTTTTATTAGCATTAAAAACGCCCTCTTTTTTAAGCCGTTCGATGACCTCCATACGTTTTTTGATCAAATCACCCACAGTATAAGTAGGTTCAATATCCTGAATATGCAAAGCCAATCCATATTTGACATCATATTCTACTGTAGCCAGACAGAGAATGTTGATACCTTCCTTTAATTTCTGTCCGGTAATTCTTTCAAAACGGCTATTAATCTCTTTAAATTGGGCAGCCCAGATGATGGCACGCATCTGAGTTTTGATCTGATTATTCTCTTTTTCAGCCAATTCCGGGTAACAATGTCCTGAATGGGGATAAAAATTCAATTTTACAATTTCGGCTTTAATGTAATAAGGGCGTGAGTATGCCTTTTGAATCACCGAGTGCAGACTCTTAGAGATTTGAGTAAGTGTGTAAACCGGTTTGTCGTTAAACAATTCTTTCTTTTCCATAGCGTTAGTGTTTTAGTTTATAAGTAGTAATTACATGTTGTTCAAATCCTTTGCTCATCAGATAGCGATAAAGTTTTGCCTCTTGGTCAGGTACATTCTCGTTGAGCAGTAACCATTTTTCGGCAGTTTTATTGAGAACTTCAAGATAGTCATCTTTGTCAATCTGATTAAAAGTTTTTTCTATAACTGAAGTAGCTATTCCTTTTTGAAAAAGCCCATTCACGATTTTCATTTTTCCCCAGCTCGCGGAAAACAATTTAGAATGAATATAATTCGTTACCAAACGGTTTTCATCAATAAAATCATTGTCTTTTAATTGCTCTATAATACTATTTTCATCATTTAGCGACAGGTGGAAAGGCAACATTTTAGTGCGAACTTCTTTTATTGAACGCTCTCGATAGCTACAGTAGTGTTCCATTTTGAGCAATATCTCTTTGAGTGTATTAGGGGTCATTTGAGTAAAAATTTATCGTTATAAAATTAAAGCCGACAAATTTACAAAAAAAACAGACTGAAAAATACATTCCCTTATTTTTTCAACAAATTAAAAATATATCTATTTTTCTCCTTTTTATTAGTATTAAGAAACACCTTCCGGTAGTATTGATTGGTTTTTTTCTGACAAATTTCTTTGCTTTTTCATAAGTGAATGTATGAATATATGAAAATTGAAGTCCTACAAAAGAATTTAATTTAGTTATCAATGTATTTACGGTGTTACCATCAATGAAGAAGGTTATGACATCAGTGTTTTTGGAAGATTTTCTGCAAATGAACAAGAAAAAAGACAATATTATAAAGCAGATTTTACAGAAAAACAAATCAAATAGCAAGGGTAACGCATATTAACCGTTTTTTTTTTGTATTTTTGCATCAGTTTTATTTTAAAATGATTCTAAATGAAAAACACATTTTTTACTTTATTATTGGTGATCATAAGTTTCACAACTATGGCTCAATGGGAATCTGATCCGGCAATCAATAACCGCATTACTCCCCAGAACTTTCCAATTTATGACAGCAAGATGATTGCTACCGATCAGGCAACTTATATTGCTTTCAATAGCCCTCTACCGGGTCCTATTGGTTATTATTTTCAAATTTTAAACAATGATGGTGAGAAAATATTTCCCGATCCGGGTCTATTACTCTGTTCGGAATCTAATATTACTTTTACGGTGGTAAACGATTTTCTGTATGTTGACGATGATGGCAACGCTATTGTTACAGTAGCAGATACACGATATGATGGTGCTAATTTAAATTATACGGTCTATAAAATTGCCCCTGACGGGATGATGTTGTGGGGGGAAAATGGTTTGCAGTTGGTCTCAAATACCGGATACGCTGGTGCAAATATCGCTATTACTCAATTAGATAACGGAAATTACGTATTTGCTTGGCAGAATATGTCTAATTCATTAGTCTATATCAAATGTTTAGCCAATGACGGTACTCAAGTATGGGCAGAACAATCTATTAGTACTACCCTGTGCTCTTACCCATTCTTGATCAATGCCAAAAATGATGAGTTCATTTTGATTTTTTCTCAACGAAATGGCAGTGGCATGCCTTGGTCAAGATATAGTCACCTTAAATGTCGTAAATACAATGGAGACGGATCAGCTGCTTGGACTAACGATGTTACTATTTATACCGGAGGTTATACCATTCCTGCTTTAGCAGGTATATTTGACGTGCAAGCAGACCTTCAAGGGGGATTTTTTATTGGTTGGTATGACGCTCATGCAGTCACAAATCGCGAAGATGCATACGTGGCTCATATTCTAAATGATGGGACTTCTGCATTCCCGGAAATGGCACTTAGAATTGGAAATAGTAGTATTTATAGAGCTTTTAGACCTAAAATCTCTCCGGATACTTATACCAACAATTTCTACGTCTCTTGGCAAGAATCTAACGCAAGTCAATCCTATAAACGCCAGCTGATTCAAAAATTATCCTATTCAGGAGTAGAACAATGGACAGAAGGAGGACTGCTGATTGATGAAGCTAATACCCCATCCAATTTGGAATTTTCTTCTGTTCAAAGTACTGATAATAACAGATGTGCACTATTTTATATGAAATCAACAGGTTATACTTCTGTAGATAGTTATATTAGTTTATTCAATGGTGATGGAACCTATGCTTGGGAACAAGAGAAAATTAATTTTACTACTTCTCCTTATTGGAGATCGAGCTTAAACTCTTCAAGATATATCAATAATAGTTATTGGTTAGCAATGTGGGACGACAATCGTGGCTATTCTTCATTAGATGATAAATCACTATTCGTCCAACGGATCAATCTGAACGGATCGCTTGGCGAAAATGTGCTAATACCATGCGATGCACCTACTAATAACTTAGTATCTAATATCTCTTTTACCTCTGCTCATGTGTATTGGCTGGGTAATACTACTTCTTATATTTTTGAGTATAAAACAGGCAACGAAGAATGGATCTCTCAAAATGTTATTACTAATGGACTTACCAATGAAATTGAACTGACGGATCTCCTTCAAGGCACCCAATATGTTTACCGAATTAAGAGTATTTGTCCTTTTGGAGAACAAAGTGAATGGATTGAAGGAGAATTTACTACCGCCGTTAATGCCTTAAATGAATTGACTACTAATAGTTTACATGTTTATTATGCAGATAATAGTATCAAAATCAACAACTCTGATCATAAATGGATAGAATCAGTAAAGATATATAATGCTACAGGTTCATTACTTTCAACTACTGTTGCACATCATCATAATAATCTCTCTATTCCGGTAACAAAGGTTACGGCTATGGTTTTTGTTGTAATTTCCGAAAAAGATAATAAGGTATATACTGCTAAAGTAGTGATTCAATAAAATGCTCATTCATTTTATATAGATATAATAATGCTACCATTATTGCGTTATGATGAATTGTAATTAATGCTTGAGATCAGGGATGAAAAAAAACGTAATTTTCTTATTACTAATTTGTTGTAATGTATTTATCTATGCCCAAAAGTCAGAAATAGGCGCTTTTGGTGGGGTCTCTTTTTATCTTGGCGACCTCAATCCTACCACATTGTTTGCTAATGTTAAGCCTGCCGGAGGCTTGGTGTATCGCTATAATTTTGACGCACGATGGGCTCTGAAAGCGAATGTGATTTTTGCTAATGTAGAAGCAAGCGACCAGAAAAATAATAAAAATTACGAACGGAACTTGAGTTTTAAATCGCCAATTACGGAGATTTCTGCCCAAGTGGAGGTCAATTTTTTCAATCTCTATAATGTAGCAAGTTTCAACCGTTTTAGTCCTTATGTATTTGCGGGAATAGCCTTTTTTTCTTTCAATCCTCAAGCGGAATTAGATGGAAAGACCTACTTTTTGCAACACCTTGGCACGGAAGGTCAAGGGCTTCCCGGACAGAAAAAATATTACTCGCTAACCAATTTTGCTATTCCTTTTGGTATTGGTTTAAAAGCTACTATTGGACGGTTCATAGCCGTTGGTGTGGAATGGGGATTGCGTTATACCTTTACCGACTATTTAGACGATGTAGGCAATGTCTATTACGATAATGACGCTTTAAGAACGGTTAGAGGTAATATTGTGGCTGATCTTGCCGATAGATCTGAATTCCAGCATAGTCACGGTAGAGAAAGAGGCAATATTACTACTAAAGATTTGTACTCATTCTGTGGGGTAATATTTACGGTAAAACTCGGTAATGAAGATGCTAACTGCGACCTCCGCAAAAATGTAAGAAAAAGAGGTGGCAAATTTAGATATTAAGCTACTTATATTTTGATATTTATGGAAAAATTGTTGGATCAAATAAGAAATTTTGATCAGAGTAGGTTGCCACGGCATATTGCTATTATTATGGATGGTAATGGCAGATGGGCACAGCAACAAGGTAAACCCCGCGTGTTTGGTCATCAACAAGGCGTCAATGCAGTGAGAAATGCCATCGAAGGCTCCGGAGAAGCGGGGGTTAAATACCTTACACTTTTTGCTTTCTCTACGGAAAATTGGAATCGCCCTGCAGAGGAGGTTAATGCCCTTACAGGGCTATTAGTGAAAGCTATCCATGCCGAATTAGAAAATCTTCAGAAAAATCAGGTGCGCCTCAAAGTTATTGGGAATCTTAAAGCACTGCCCAATGAGTGTTATCACGAACTACTCAAAGCTATCGACCAAACCAAAGAGAATACAGGATTGACCGTCATTTTAGCACTCAGTTATAGTTCCCGTTGGGAAATTACAGAAATGGCGAAAAATATTGGCGAAAAGGTGAAAAAGAACACCTTAAATCCACAGGAAATTGATGACCAAACGGTAATTGACAATCTCACTACTTTTGACATTCCGGATCCCGACATTCTCATTCGTACAGGAGGAGAATTTAGAATTAGCAACTTTTTACTCTATCAAATAGCCTATTCCGAACTCTTTTTCTCTTCCATCATGTGGCCCGATTTTTCTAAAAAAACCCTCTGGCAAATCATTCTTGACTACTTCTCCCGCCAAAGACGCTTCGGCAAAACCTCCGAACAGGTAAGTTGCTCTGAATGAAAAAATATCATTACCTTTGCACTCTATAAATAACTCATACAATCTCAAAAAAAAACTACCTAATTATGAACAAATTAAAATTTTATGCGCCTCTTTTGTGCTTGTTATTTATCTTCTTTTCTTCTTTTTTTTCCCTATTTTCACAAGATACTCTTCAGTATGGTATCGTTTTTTATAACGTAGAAAATCTTTTTCATCCGGATAAAGATTCTATCAAAGATGATGGTGCTTATACGCCGGAAGGATTTAATCATTGGAATAAAAAAAAATACTACAAAAAAATTGCGAATACCGCTAAAGTGTTTTTGGCAATTCATGACGACAACCCTCCGGCAATCATTGGCATGGCTGAAATTGAAAATAAACAGGTACTCAATTCTTTATGCTATTATTCCCCTCTAAAAAACTATCATTATCAATATGTACATTACAATTCTCCCGATAGACGTGGCGTAGGAGTAGCACTGCTTTATCGTCCTGATTTAGTAGAAATTGTCTATAGTTCGCCTATCTCTATCGTTTTTCCTTTTGAACCAAAATCTCAAAATCGAGATGTGCTTTTTGTAGTAGCTAAATTATCTTCTGAAGACACCTTATATCTTTTTGTAAATCACTGGACTTCTCGTTTCGGTGGTTTAGCTGCTACAATTCCTAAACGAAATTACTATGCTTCGGTCATCAAGGCAAAAACAGACTCTCTGTTTCTTGCGGTTCATCATCCCAATATGATCATACTGGGCGATTTAAACGACTATCCTACTGACGAAAGTGTTAACGATATTTTACAAGCCAGAAAAATGGAAGATGATAAAGAAAAACAACAACTTATCAATCTAATGCTCAATTTTGACCCTCTTAAAAATCAAGGAAGTCATAAATTTGAAGACTTCTGGGGCTGCCTTGACCAAATTATAGTATCCTCAAATCTTCTTGATAATCAAAATAAAATACAAATCAAAGACCTCAAAGCCAGTATTTTTAATGCGCCTTTTCTATTAGAACCGGACAGCAAATATGGAGGTAATAAACCTTTTCGCACTTTTTTAGGTCCGCGCTATAAAGGAGGATTTTCAGACCACTTACCAGTCTCGGTAAATCTAATAGCTTTTTAACGATACATAATGCTTGTACTCCTCTAAAGTTGATATTCTGAGAATAATTTCTCTAAATTAGACGAATCAATGATATTGATTTTTTTTGTATTTTTGCAGCGGGTAAGTCTTATACGATCTGCTCCCTTTCAACTCCCCCAGGACAGGAATGTAGCAAGGGTACATTGGTTGTAGCGATGCGATATAGGTAGCTTACCCTTTCTTTTTTGTCTCTTGGTAATAAGATGCTTATAAAAATTTATCCCGAAAATCCAAACCCTAAAGCGACTCAACAGGTGGCAGAATGCTTGTTGGATGGAGGTATTGTAATCTATCCTACGGATACGATTTACGGAATTGGTTGCGACATTTTTAAGCCTAAAGCAGTCGAAAAAGTGATTTCTATTCAGGGTATGGACAAGAAAAAAGCAATGCTCTCTTTTATTTGCCACGATTTAAGTCATCTGTCAGACTACACTAAACCTATCAACAATACGGTTTTTAAAGCCATGAAAAGAGCTTTGCCGGGTGCTTTTACCTTTATTTTGGAAGCTAATAATAATGTACCTAAATTAGTACAAAGTAATCGTAAAACTGTAGGTATTCGCGTGCCCGACAATGCAATTATCAGAGAAATTGTCCGCGTTTTAGGGCATCCTATCCTCTCTGCTTCTTTAAAAAATGATGATGAGGTGGTCGAATATATTACCGACCCTGAACTTATTTTTGAAAAATATGGCGACCTCGTTAATATTGTCATTGATGGCGGTTATGGCGACAATACCCCTTCTACAGTAGTAGATTTCACCTCAGGTACTTGCGATATTATTCGCGAAGGTAAAGGAGATCTCGCACTGATTAGTTAAACTATTATTAAATCACTTTTTGCCATAAAAATTGCAAGGATAGATATGAAATAGATCTTGATGATGTTAATTTCTCTCCTGATTTTTTTAGTTAAATAATTCGTCCAAACTTGGTTTTTCTATTTGTTTCCTTCCCATAGTTATTGATATTTTTTTACACCACAAAGATCGGAAAAAAATCATAGCACTGTAAAAAAAGAATTAACCGTTTAGTTATTAGACTAAATGTTTTATTGTATCTTTGTGCATTTCGCACTGCCTGCGGAACAACGTTTGCAACGCGGGCTGTAAAGATATTTTAATGCCGTTTTTACCAAATTTATTAATCAAAAAAAAATATTTCGATGAAAAAGATATTTTTATCCATCATAGTACTCCCGCTAACAGCAAATATTCTTGCGTAGGAGATCACCTCTTCCCCTCCCAAAGCGGAGATACTGAAACATGAAGTGGGGGTTTCGATTGGGGCAATACCTGTCTTTACAATAATGCCGGCTCTCACATATTCATGTAATTTTATTTATTATTACAACTTTAATGACAAACATAGTTTAGGCACTTCTCTTTCTTTTACTGCTTTTTGTCCCACAAACAATAAAACTGAAAAAAGAGCTTTTTTTTATTGGATCGCTCCTCAAATAAACTACAAATT
>JAITTF010000257.1 GCA_031287215.1 Bacteroidales bacterium | reverse complement strand
AAAAAATATTTTTCTCTACATTTACACCCTGTTTTTTTTTAAAAGATAGAAAAATATGTTGTATCTTTGCACTCTCAAAACTATATAAAAAATCATGGACGATAATCAACCTCCGTCTCTAAAAAAAGTATTAATTATCAGATTTAGCTCCATTGGAGATATTGTTTTAACAACTCCAATTATTCGTTGCTTAAAACAGAACTTTCCTGAAAATCAGATTCATTTTCTCACTAAACAGGGATATCAGGAAGTGCTTGCTAATAATCCCTATATTGATAAATTGCATCTTTTTTCAGGCCATTTAAAAGAAACCATTTCAAAACTCCAAGCGGAAAAATTTGATTATATTGTTGACCTTCAACATAATTTAAGATCAAAACAGATCCTAAATTGCTTACATGTTCCACATCGTACTTTCAAAAAACTCAATTTCCGAAAATGGATAACCGTAAATCTGAAACTTGAGGTCATGCCACAAATGCACATTGTTGACCGCTATTTTGAAGCTATAAAGGATTTTAACATTAAAAATGACTTACAAGGATTAGATTTTTTCATCTGTGAGAATGAGCAGTTCGATACAGATGACCTTCCTGCGGTATTTGAAGACGGCTATGTAGCAATCTCTCTGGGTGCTCAACACAAAACCAAAAGAATACCCCCACAAAAGATTGTCGAAGCTGCTCATGGCATTTTCAAACCACTGCTCCTGCTTGGCGGCAAAGATTGCATTGAAGAGGGGGAACTGATAGTTTCAGAGTTGGGCGAACGGGTCTTCAACGGATGTGGAAAGTTTACCCTTCACCAGTCGGCATATTTTATACAACATAGTGATTGTGTATTGACCGGCGACACAGGACTCATGCATATCGCTGCGGCGCTTCATAAGCCCATTATTTCTGTTTGGGGCAATACTATCCCCGAATTCGGAATGTACCCTTATATGCCCTTAGAACGCGAAAAATTTGATCTTATAGAAGTTACATCGTTAGCTTGCCGACCTTGTTCTAAATTGGGCTATAAATCCTGCCCTAAACACCATTTCAAGTGCATGAACAATATTTCATCACAACAGATTATCAATCAAATAAATCGCTATTGCCATGAATCGCTTTAATGTGATTTTTTTTACTATATTTCTCCTGTTTGTTACTCCATTTGTGGAAGCACAACATAATTTAAACGACTCAGTGTATCAACAAGGCGACAAGATAACCGACAATGCAGGGCATTTTTCTTGTCAATATAACCGTATTATCGAAAAAGACCCTGAGAATAAAAACAAAATTATCGTTACCTTCGTATTTATTAATGGCGACCGGCATCATGCGATCACCTATCGACAAGAAAATTTACTCGGCAAAATAGAGTGGTTAGAGACCGAAAATGGCACTAAAAAGCAAGAGGGTGTAGTCGAATCATTGACCGCCTTTGTGCCTTCGGGACACATCCTGACATGGAAATTTAGATGTACAGGGAAGATTGCCACTGTCGGAAAAAAGAAAACAATTGACATAGATAAGTCTTCAATACTGATTATGGACGATAATTTTACTATTGATAAAAAAACTTTTAATCAAAAAACATTATCAATTTAATACAAATTACAAACCAAAATATCATGTTACAAACCATTTTAGTATATATAATAGCCTCTGTATGTGTTCTATTAGCATTTTATTTTATTTTTAGATTTTCTAATAAAGTAAAAAAAGGCGAAAATGCCTGTGCAAATTGCGATAAGGAGTGTGAATTGAAGAAAAAGTTGCATTAATCGCTTTTTTTTCCTATACAGGGACAGGACGTTATAATATAGCATTCCGTACCAAATATATACCTGCATCTTCTATTGCTGGCGACTATGGCTATGTAGATCATATTTTTCTATATTCCACTGAAGATTTTATTACCAATCTCACTGCAACAATTGTTGAAAAAGATGTTTTACTCACTTGGACTCCCCCAACCAGTATGAATGCTTCAACACTTACCGGTGTCTATATGAGAATGTGGAAAGGACGCCCTGAGGCACCCATTACGCCTGAATCCAATGTTGTATGGGGTGATCTTACTACTAACAGTATGAATAATACCTATTTTACAAACATTCTAAGAAACTCTTTATCAGGATCAATTACAGATACCACTCGTAAGATCATGGCAATCATTGCTAATGTAAATCACGATTTTACAAACGTTTCATTATCTTAAAATAATTGAAAATAAAATCGAAAAAAAAATCAACCGTGATTTATTATTTATTCCATTTTTTTACTTATTTTTGCAAAATCTAACAAGGTAATAGCTATTTATCGTTTAATAAACTAATAATCAAATAAGTATGAATAAAATAGGATTCGTATTGATTGTATTGTGCTGCATACTGAATTTTTGTAGTGCCCAAGATACCATAGTAACTAATCAATCTGAAAAAATAGTCGCTAAAATATTAGAGGTTTCTGCTGACGAAATTAGATATAAAAAAATTGATTTTCAAGACGGTCCAACTTATGTCGTTAAAAAATCGACACTTACTTCCATTATCTACTCCAACGGTTCTATAGAGGTCATTGAACAAACTCATAACAATCCAAAACGGCAATACTATCAGGGTGAAAAAGAAGATGGTTTTTATTCATTAAACAAATATTATTTAAAAGGCATTCCGGTAATGAATGGACGAGAGTACGAAAAATTTCTCAAAAGCAGTTGTCCGAGAGCATATCAACAGTATAGAGTAGGAAAAAATTTATTTACTACAGGCATTGTGAGCATCTCTCTGGGTAGTGCTTTGGCAATAGGAGGAATGGTTTGCATGATTGTGGGTGATAATATTAGTAATGAGGCTTTTAATAGTATTTCATCTAATTGGAATGTGGACTTTAATAATTTTCAAAATAGTTGGGAAGCAAGTATTACAGCAATGGATAATGCCTGGAATAGAAGTATGTATGGAGATAGAATTTATGAGATCGGAATTGGATTACTCAGTGCAGGAGGTGTTCTACTTAACATCAGTATCCCATTTCTAATTTCTGGAGCTGTAATTAAACACAACACCTCCATACATACCTATAATAGATGTCGCTTTTACAATACTAACACATCGCTAAACCTGCATGTCCGTTCAAATGGCATTGGTTTTGCAATTCATTTTTAAAATAACCGCTTAAGAAATCAGATTCAGCAAATACTTTCCATAACCACTCTTGAGCAACGGCTGAGCAATTGCTGACAACTTCTCTTTGGAGATAAAGCCCATATTATAGGCAACCTCTTCAATACAGCCAATTTTTAATCCTTGACGGTCTTCTACTACCTGCACAAATTGATTAGCTTCAATGAGCGATTTAAAAGTACCGGTATCTAACCATGCGGTACCGGTATCAATTTTGCATACTTTCAGTTTTTTATGTTCTAAATAGTATCTGTTGACATCCGTAATTTCATATTCCCCTCTTTTGCTGGGTTTGATATTTTTTGCTACTTCTACTACCGAATTATCGTAAAAATAGAGTCCCGGAACTGCAAAATTAGATTTGGGGACGAGCGGTTTTTCTTCAATAGAAACGGCATTCATCTCAGCATCAAATTCCACTACTCCGTATCTTTCAGGATCGGAAACGTGATAGGCAAATACAATGCCTCCTTCAGGATTATTGTTAAGTTTTAGATTTTTTTCAAAGGCAACACCATAAAAAATATTATCCCCAAGCACTAAAGCAACCTTATCTTCTTTGATAAAATCAGCACCTAATACGAAAGCCTGCGCTAAACCATTAGGAACATGCTGTACTACATATTCAAATCTACAGCCAATCCGAGAACCATCTCCCAGAAGTCGTTTAAAATGAACAATATCCTCAGTAGTAGAGATGATCAAAATCTCATGGATACCTGCCTGCATAAGCGTAGATATGGGATAATAGATCATTGGTTTATCGTAAATCGGCATCAGCTGTTTACTCATTGCCAACGTTACAGGATATAATCGGGTACCTGACCCTCCGGCTAATACAATTCCTTTCATATTTTTATAATTGGGTTCGTTTTTTTTATTACAAATTTAGACCATATTTCTTCAAAAAGATAGATAAAACAGGCAATCATCATCAAAATTGCAATTTTTGCCAAATAATCGCCATATTTTACATAAAATGTCAATTTATCATTAGGATAAACCGTTGCTTTGAGGGAAGTCCTTTCGTTATAGTTGGTCTTTGCTATGACATCTCCCTTTTCATTGATAACTGCAGATATGCCGGTATTAGCGGCTCTAAGTACTGTACGGCGACATTCTATTGCTCTGAGTTTGGAACAGATAAAATGCTGTTGATAACCGGGTGTATCACCCCACCAAGCATCGTTAGTGATCACACAAATCACTTGCGCACCTGCTTTCACAAAATTGCCACACAACTTGCCATAAATAGACTCGTAACATACCGGTGCTGCAATTTTGATAAGCTTTTGATTGATCATGGTTGAAAAAGGACGCTGTACACTGTCAATCCCCAAAGAGCCACTCGTACCTCCAAGGTCAATCGCTAAGTCCTCTAAAAAACCAAATATTTTTGGATAGGGCATAATCTCAACACCGGGTACTAATTTACTCTTGTGATAAAATTGATATTGGAAATTGGGCTGGATACAAGCCGCCGTATTGTACAATTCTACAAATCTATCCGGTTGTCCTGTTGCTCTTGCGGTAGGTCTAACTTTAGAATTATAGATATTGAAGGTAGATAATCCTGTGATAATATTGAGTTTAGGATATATTACCAAGAAAGAATCTAAAATATCAAAGCCAAAATAGGAGGGCATGATGGCATCGTAACTATGTTCTAAAAGGGCTATTTCCGCAACATTATGAGGAATTGCAGATTCAGGACATACTAACAAATTTGTATTGTTATCAATATTTGGGGAGGCAATTTGCAAAATCCGTGCTATTTGTTCGGTATTCGACATGCTGTATTCTTCTTCCCAAGGATCAGTATTTTGTTGAATGATGACGGTATTGATAGGGTCATTATTCTGAGTATTAATATGATAATTGGTGTAAATGAGTAAGGATAGCGCTATTGGAATGATTATTATAGCCAATAAAGAGGCAGAAAACGTTATCGCTTTTTTCTTACTAACATTTAGATACTTAATAAAATAGAGACACAAAAAATTAGCAGTTAAAATCCAAATAGTACCGCCAAAAATGCCGGTAAATTCGTACCACTGTACCCATTCTGAATTGGGAGCAAAGAGATTCCCCAGATTAAGCCAGGGCCAGGAGATGTCCCAATTGAGGTGCAAATATTCCCACGAACACCAGAAAGAGATGAAAAATAGCGGTATGAGCCATACTTTTTTGACAAATCTTTTCGACCATTGCCAAATGCCAAAAACTAAACTCATAAAAAAGGCATTGAGAAACATGGCTAAGATAGCTCCTACCGGCGTGCTGTTCCATATCCACCAGGTAGTCAATACATTCCAAATACAAAAGGTAATGTATGAATAGCCCAATCCTTTTAAAAAGTGGCGTTTTGGGGCATACTGTGTAATATTCTCACTAACGATAAATAGGGGTACTAACGCCAAAAAAGAGAGCAAAGAAAAGCCATAAGGATACCATGAAAGCCACAATAAAAGAGCCGACAATAGCGCAAGAAATAGTTGAGATAAAATAGATAATGGTTTGTTAATCATAATGATATTCTGTTAAAAAATGAGTAATATTTAGCTCTATTCGGGCTAATATATCCTGACTTTCCGATTTGATGAATTGTTCACCGGTAATATTTTCATATAGTTCAATATAACGGGTAGAGATTCCTTCAACAATTTCAGCGGTCATTTCAGGCACCTGTTGACCTGTTTGCCCTTGGAACCCATTTGCCATCAGCCATTCACGTACAAATTCTTTAGAGAGTTGTTTAGGACGCTCGCCCTTTGGGATCAACTGTTCGTAACCATCTGCATAGAAATAACGAGAAG
This sequence comes from Bacteroidales bacterium, assembly GCA_031287215.1. GTDB lineage: Bacteria > Bacteroidota > Bacteroidia > Bacteroidales > WCHB1-69 > JAGVVH01. Next base: position 5,701 of record JAITTF010000257.1, on the reverse strand, counting down.
AGTCGGGGGTGTGAATTTCATCAATGAGATAGATAGAGCCTTTGTGTTTTCCAAATTCATATTTCGTATCTACCAGAATAAGACCTTGTTGTAGTGCTATTTGAGTGCCTCTTTCAAACAATTGTAGGGCATACTTTTCGAGCAAAAGATAATCTTCTTCAGTTACTAATCCTTTTTTGATAATCTCTTCACGAGAAATATCTTGGTCATGTAAACCCTGTTCGGCTTTGGTTGTAGGCGTAATAATAGGTTTTTCAAACCGTTGATTTTCAACCATATTATCCGGAAGTGTAATGCCACAGATACTTCTAACACCATTTTGATAAGCTCTCCAAGCACTTCCACAAAGATAACCTCTCACAATCATCTCTATCGGAAAACTATCACACATCACCCCTACAGTAACCATCGGATCGGGCGTAGCAATTTTCCAATTAGGGCAAATATCGGTAGTAGCATCCAAAAATTTTGCTGCTATTTGATTTAGAATCTGACCTTTAAAGGGTATCCCTTCGGGCAATATAACATCAAAAGCCGAAATCCGGTCTGTAGCTACCATCACCAACAGTTGGTTGCCAATAGTATATACATCACGCACTTTGCCATGATAAAGAGTCTTTTGTTCAGGGAATTGAAAATCTGTAAAGGTAATTGATTTCATATTTTTATTAAAGCGTAAAATTTGATTTGCAAAAGTAATAATAATTATTCATTTGTAAGAAAAAAACGGCAAACTAATAAAAATTACAAAAAAACATCCTTGCTAATATTTTTTTTAACTTTTTTTATGTTTTATAAAAAAAATGTCTATCTTTGCAACCTGTTTTGGAAAGAAATTTAATTTCTCATTAAATAAAAAAAATATTTATTTTTTTTTATTACCAAACCTAAACTAATCACTTTTTAATATTAATCACTAAAACAATAGCATTATCAAAACTTCAAAAAAAACAAAAGGAATTTGGAAAATCAAAGCCGGCTTAACAATAGTTGGCTTAAAATCAATTTTTGAATTGAATCGGAAATCCAAAGATACCCAAAAAGCTCAAGAAAATTCATTACGTTCTATTCTGACTACGTCAAAAGATACGGTTTATGGCAAAGAACATGACTTTGCTGAGATCTTGAAAGCTTCAACGGCAGAAGAGCTATTTCAAAAATATGCCGAAAAGGTCAAAATCAACCTTTATGATGATTTTTTACCTTACATAGAACGACATAAACATGGTGAAGCCAACATCCTCTTTCCGGGCAAACCCAAAATGTATGCCACTACCAGCGGAACTACCAATACACCGAAATGGATCCCTATTACGGAAAATTATTATAAAGAGGTATTTAGCAAAATGAACCAAGTGTGGTTTTACACCGCTCAGACCTATCGTCCGCATGTGTACGACGGCAAAACAGTTTCCATTGTAGGTAAAGCCTTAGAAGGAGCTGCCCCTGACGGCACTGTTTATGGTTCAATATCAGGGATGTCGCAGCGCGATATTCCCAATTTTATGAAAACACTCCATACTGCACCTGCAGATATTTTCCTGATTTCAGATTATAAAGCCCGTTATTACGCTATTATGAGAATGGGCATCGCTCAGAATGTTACTTGGATTATTACCGCCAATCCTTCTACTTTAATAGAAATGCAAAATAACGTCAATGAATTTTATGATGAGTATATCAAGGATATTGAAAATGGGACGCTAAGCGATAAAGTAGATATTCCGGAGAAGATTCGTACTGCCCTCCTTAAAGAGATCCATCCTGATCCCGAACGGGCACAGGACTTGAGAGACCTTCGCACCAAATACGGTACCGTTTTACCAAAACATTACTGGCCTAACCTTCAAGTCATCTCCGTATGGTTGTGCGGCAATACTAATGTCTATTTCCAAAAAGTAAAAGACTCTTTTCCCTCACAAACACTCTTCTTTGAATTTTCATATTTTGCTTCTGAATGTAAAGCCGGTATGGTCATAGATCCGACTACAAAGGATACGGTACTCTCATGTCATAAAATCTTTTTTGAATTTATCAAAGAAGAAGAGTATGAAAGTGAAAATCCAACCATTTATCAAGCTCATGAGTTGGAAATAGGGCAACGTTATGATGTCATTGTTACTACCCCGTCAGGGTTATATCGTTACAACATGTGTGATATTGTAGTCGTTACCGGAAAATATAAGGATTTTCCCACCATTCAATTTGTGCAAAAAGCAAATGGTATCATCTCTATGACGGGAGAAAAACTATCTGAAAGGCAATTTATTGAAGCCGTACATGCCGCAGAAAAGGAGACCCGTATCCCGCTGCGTTTCTTTGTTGGATTTGCTGATGTGGAATCTTCGGTCTATAAATTTTATTATGAATTTCCTGAGGATATTAAAGTTGCAAAAGAACAAGCAGAACAATTTACATTATTCGTAGATAATTATCTCAAAGGAATGAATGACGAATATTTAAACAAACGCGACTCCTTCCGTATCAAAGAACCTGAAACACACTTCTTACAAAAAGATTCTTTTGAAACTTTCAAAGCACGTTGTATTGATTTAGGATATCGCGATGGTCAATTCAAATTAAACCTTCTTCTGCAAGACGAAAAACGCCATGCTATGTTTAAGGAGTTGGAAATTCAGAAGTAAATTCACTCCCTGATAAAAAAAAATCGTCTTTTGGGGAGTATCTATAATAAAAAAAAAGCCTGTAAATTTCCTTTAAACAGACCATTACCAAAAGCAATTAAAAACAAAGCTACACAAGTGTAAGTCAACAATACCACAAAATTGTCGGAAGTGGACATGATAGGAATAGCTAATAAAATATAACCGGTCATCATCACAATTAAGCCGGTCGTGATGGTTCCTTTGTAGTTTCCTAATTTATCGGCTATCAGACCACCGACTGAACTTAACACATAAATTCCGGCATTGATTAATTCTTGAGTTTTAAATAGGAGATTAAAGATATTTTTCTAATATCGCAACGATCTCCGATTTTTTGACCAACCCTACTAAGGTGTCTTTCAGTTCTCCATTTTTGATGAATACTAACATCGGAATATTGCGAACATTAAACTGTGTTGCAATATCGTTGTTTTCATCGGTATCGCATTTGGCAATGATTGCTTTTCCTTTATACTCTTCTGCCAACTCTTCTATAATTGGAGTTAATGCACGACAAGGTCCACACCAAGGAGCCCAAAAATCAATAATAACTAACTGATCCCCAGCAATTAAGGAATCAAAATTTTCTGAAGTAACTGCTAATGCCATAATGATATTCTTTTGGTTTTTAATAAGTTAAAAATAATTTTGTAAGTGTAATACTCTTTTAAGAGCGCAAAGGTACAAAAAATTACTGTTCTATAATAATAGATTCCTTAAAAAAATAATTTATATTGTAATATTATCAACTAAAATTAGGTTAATTCTATTTTTTCATCTATTTTTTTATTATTTTTGCAGGTGGAAGGAACATTTGGATAAGAAATGCGTCCTTATATTGATGAACAAACAGATTTTGAGTAAATTTTTTTTGGTATTATTTTGATAATAAGTAAAATAAATTAATAATTAAAAAATGAAAAAATAAATAAGTATGAAAAAAATCACATTTTTCTTAGTGACAGTATTGTGGATAAGTCTCTCTTTTTCACAATCTGTGCAACCTGATCCCAGAATTACGGAAGTATTTGGACAGGAAAAAATAGATCAATGGACAATCAATAGTCCTGATAGTATCATCTTTTATAATTTTGTAGTCAATTATGGCTATAAAATAGAACCTTTTCCAAAAGAAAAAATGGAGACTATGAAAGATATCACTCCCGTTTTTACTCTAAAACCTCAATTTTCAGGTGAAAGATCTGATTTTTCTGTCGAAGGTCTTAAAAACATTAATGTTTTAAAATACGAATTTGAAATAGACTCATTACAAATGACCTATTATCGTATCGGGACTTCTACCAACATGTTTTCTTTCTATTCAAGAGCCGCAATAATGACCCTGATAAAAGAAGGAAAAACCTCTTTAAAGTAAATTACAAAATTAATGATTTTAAATATATAATGATGAAAAAAATATTCACCTTAATTAGCATAGTATCGTTACTGTTAGTTTATACAACAGGTTATGCCCAAGACACCTGTCAACATTTTGCTGTTGAAATTCTATCTAATACGATATCAAAACAATATCCTACGCTTTCAGATAATAATCTCTATTTTAATACTTGTCAAGGGAGATCCAATAAATTTTATGTAAATGCAAATTTTTACGAAAATGAATTGCATGGTTATACCCAAACTATAGAGAATACTGTATTTACTTGGAAATTTTCCTCTTCAGAAAACACCTATAATCTTACCGGAGATACGGTAGAGGTTCCGTTTAATTTGTTCAATGGTTGGGATATCTGGGTAGATGCTGTTGACGTAAATGGCTGTCCTGTTGATCTTTTGGAAAAAGCCAGAGTTAGAGTATCAGCTAATCCCTTTAGCCACATCAATCCTGTAGCGCCAATTTGTCCAGGCGACACCATCATGCTTGGCGTAAGTTACGATTCCTCTGACTCTACAGCATTTGTTTATATAGAAACACAAGAAAGTGATACCAATACGGTCATGGTGATAGTTGACCCCACTTTTTTGCCCGATGGCAGTGGAGTTAACTATCATAGTACAGTTACTTACGACATTTTTTCTCCTGGCACCACTTTGACGAATATATCAGATTTTATTAGAGTAACAGCTGCTTTAGAGCATTCCTATCTTGGAGACCTTAGAATCTGGCTTGAATGTCCCTCACACCAAACAGTTGATCTTAAGCCTACAAGTGGAGGTGGTCAAACCAATTTAGGAGAACCTCGCGAATGTAGTTCCGGCATAGATGGGTGTTCGCCAACTGCATGTTCACAACTCATGGGAACATGTTATAATTATGGATTTACTCCTACTTCAACTTTTGGTCCCATGTTACAAACCTCTAATTGGACTTCCCCTTCTTGGTATTATGAATGCAACCAGAATGGCGCACACCTACAAGGTGCTAATCAACATGTTATTGGAGACAGAGATTATGCTCCTGCCGGAAGTTTCAATGCACTCCTCGGATGCCCTTTAAATGGAGATTGGACTTTATGGGTCAGAGATAATCTTGCATTGGACAATGGGTGGATCTGCGAATGGAGTATCGAATTAAATCCTGATTTAGTTCCGGGATTGTGGGCTTATACCGTTGAATTGGATACACTTGTCTCTTTAAATGCCAGTATTACGGTCGTTGATAAACATACTCTGATGGTTACCAATACAGTACCTTCTATAGACTCTTTCTACCGTTTTGCCATTGTTGATGAATATGGATGTTTCTGGGATAGTGCTTTTGTGCTAACTACAGCAAATCCTTATAAACCGGTTCTTGGACCCGATATTACTTATTGTGATGAAACCACCGTAACCATAGGACCAAACATTGACGACCCCTATAATGGAACAGCTACTTTTGAATGGACATCCCATTATGGAGAAGCAAATCATGGCTCTGATAATCAATCTATTACAGTTAGTGATAGTGGTCAATTTGTCGTAGAAATGTGGATGAATTATCTAAATGATTCGCTTCGATGCAAGTCTTTAGATACAATTATTCTAAAAAAATGGAATGCTATTCATATTTTTCCACAGGAATTTTTGCATGA